>JACQDI010001021.1 GCA_016201195.1 Acidobacteriota bacterium
CGGTTGCCGTGCTTGGCCACGCGCGCGCCGGCTCCGGCCACCACAAAGGCGCTGGCGGTCGAAATGTTGAAGGTCTGCGTGCCATCGCCGCCGGTACCGCAGGTGTCGACCAGGGGCCGCGGGTCGGGGCCGCACTCGACGCGGATGGCGTGGCGCCGCAGGGCCTGCGCGAAGCCCACGACTTCTTCCACCGCCTCGCCTTTCATCCGCAACGCCACCAGCAAGGCCGACACTAGCGGCGCGGGCGTGACGCCCCCCAGGATCTCCTCGAGGGCGGCGGAGGCTTCCTCGGCGGTGAGATGCTCCCCGGCTACGGCCTTGTGAAGCGCGTCTAATACAGCGGGCATGGTATAGTGTGAAATTACCATCATAGCGGATTGACGATTGTGTCATTGACGATTGACGATTGCCAGGGGCCGGAAGGGTTTCAATCGTCAATGACTGAATGATTCAATCGTCAATTGATTCCAAATGAAAATCCACGAATACCAGGCCAAAGAGATTCTGCGCCGCTACCAGGTGCCGGTGCCGCGCGGAGAGGCGGCGTTCACCGCCGAGGAAGCCTTCCAGGTGGCCCAGCGGCTGGGCGGCAGCGTGGTCGTCAAGGCGCAAATCCACGCCGGCGGGCGGGGCAAGGGCGGCGGGGTGAAGATCGCTCCGAGCGCTGAGGAGGCCCGCGAGATCGCCTCGCGCATGCTCGGCATGAAGCTCGTCACCCACCAGACCGGCCCCGAGGGACGCATCGTGGAGCGGCTGCTGATCGAAGAAACGCTGCCCATCGACCGCGAGCTGTACCTCGGCGTGGTGCTCGACCGCGCGCTCGGCAAGAATGTCTTCATGGCCTCCAAGGCCGGCGGGGTGGAGATCGAGGAAGTGGCCCGCCAGACCCCGGAGCTGATCCTGAAACAGGCGATGGATCCCGGGGCCGGGCTGCTCGGGTTCGAGGCCCGGCGCATGGCGTTCGGCATGGGGATTCCGGCGCCCGTGGTTCCTGCGGCAGCAGCGGCGATGATGGCGCTCTCGACCGCCTACGAGCAGACCGACGCCTCGCTCGCCGAGATCAACCCGTTCATCCTCACCAAGGACGGCAAGGTCTGCGCTCTCGACGCCAAGATGAATTTCGACGACAACGCGCTCTACCGCCACCCGGAGATCGTCGAGCTGCGCGATCTGAAAGAAGAGGATCCCCTGGAGGTCGAGGCGGGCAAATACAGCCTGAATTACATCAAGCTCGACGGCAGCGTCGGCTGCATGGTGAATGGCGCGGGCCTGGCGATGGCTACCATGGACATCATCAAGTTCGCCGGTGGCAGCCCGGCCAACTTCCTCGATGTGGGCGGCGGGGCGAGCGCCGAGCAGGTGAAAAACGCCTTCCGCATTTTGATTTCCGATCCTCACGTGAAGGCAGTTCTGGTCAACGTCTTCGGCGGCATCCTGCGGGTGGATAGCCTGGCCACCGGCATCGTGGACGCGGCCCGCGCCCTCGATGTTAAGGTTCCTATCGTGCTCCGCCTGGAGGGGACCAACGTCGAAAAGGGCAGGCAGATCCTGGCCGAGTCGGGGCTGAATTTCACCGTGGCGAACGGCATGCGCGAAGCGGCGGAAAAAGTGGTGAAACTGGCGCAATGAGCGTTCTCATCGATGAAACAACACGGGTGATCGTCCAGGGGTTCGGCAAGCAGGGCGCCTTCCACGCCGAGCAGTGCATTCAATACGGGACCAAGATTGTCGGCGGCGTGACGCCGGGCAAGGGCGGCGCGACCCAGGCCGGCCTGCCGGTGTTCGACACGGTGGCCCAGGCGGTGCGCGAGCTCGAGCCCACCGCCTCGATCGTGTTCGTGCCCCCGGCCGGGGCGGCCGACGCGATCCTGGAAGCCGCCGACGCCGGCCTGGCTTTGGTAGTCTGTATTACGGAGGGGATCCCGGTCCGCGACATGGTCAACGCCTGGCGGTTCCTGCGCAACAGCAAGACGCGCCTGATCGGCCCCAACTGCCCCGGCATCATCTCCCCGGGCAGGGCCAAGCTCGGCATCATGCCCGGCTACATCCACAAGCGGGGCGAAGTGGGCCTGGTGTCCCGCTCGGGGACGCTCACCTACGAAGCGGTCGGCCAGTTGAGCGCGCTGGGGATCGGCCAATCGACCTGCATCGGCATCGGCGGAGACCCCATCATCGGCACCGACTTCGTCGACGCCATCAAGCTGTTCCACGAGGATCCGGGAACGCAGGCCATCGTCATGATCGGCGAGATCGGCGGCAGCGCCGAGGAGCAGGCGGCGGCCTATATCAAAGAGCACGTCAAGAAGCCCGTGGTCGGTTTCGTCGCCGGCCAGACCGCCCCGCCGGGCCGCCGCATGGGGCACGCCGGCGCCATCATCTCCGGCGGCTCGGGAACGGCGGCCGAAAAGGTTCGCGCCATGGAGAAGGCGGGCATCAAGGTCGCCAAGTCGCCGGCCGACATCGGCGCGACCGTGCGGGCGCTGATTTATTGAAACCCATGGCAATCGAACGCACACTTACGATCATCAAGCCCGACGCTGCTGCCGCGGGTCACATCGGCGAAATCATCGCCGCGCTCGAACAGGCCGGTTTCCGCATCCTGGCAATGAAGAAGGTGCATCTCACGCGCGCGCAGGCCGAGGGGTTCTACCACGTGCACCGGGGCAAGTTTTTCTTCGACAGCCTGGTGAAGTTCATGACCGAGGGTCCCGTGGTGCCCATGGCGCTCGAGCGGGAGGACGCGATCGCCACCTTGCGCAAGCTGATGGGCGATACCAATCCGGAGAAGGCGCCGGAGGGGAGCATCCGCCAGCGCTTCGGCTCGTCGATCGAGCGCAACGCCATCCACGGCTCCGACGCGCCGGAAACGGCCGCCTTCGAGCTGGGCTTCTTCTTCGCTAAAATGGAATTGTGACGCTGGGCCGCTGGATTGTCTCACTCGGCTTGATCCTGGTAGGGGTCGGCCTGGTGGTGATGGCCGCGGAGAAATTCTCGTTCTTCCGCCTGGGCCGCCTTCCCGGCGACATCGTCTATCGCGGCAAGCACACCGTCTTTTACTTCCCGCTCGCGACCTCGCTGTTGCTCAGCGTGCTGTTGACTCTTCTTTTCTCGCTGTTTCGCCGGAGGTGATGGATGCTCCAACCCGGTCAACGCGTGCGCCTGAACCTGGCGGGCATGATGATCCAGGGCGTCGGCTTCGGTCAAGCGGTCACCGACGCGCTGGGCACGGTCATCCGCCAGACCTCGACCGACCATCCCACCTACCTGGTCCAGCTCCTGTTCGCCTTCAAGGGCGTCACTCAGGTGGAGGTGCCGGAGGAGAGGATTAAGCCGGGATAGCGGATCGTGGTCAAAAGTACAGCTTCGCCGCCACCTGGATGATGCGCGGGGGCACTCGCAGCGTCGAGATCACTCCGAACGAGGCTGAGGTCGACGTCACGTTCGGAGGATTGAAGTTGGGCGTATTGAAGACATTGAACGCCTCGCCCCGCAGCTCCACGCGAATCGACTCACGCACCGGGATGCTCTTGTGCAGCCCCAGGTCGGTCTGGAAGAAGCCTGGCCCGGTGAAAATGTTGCGGCCCGCGCCAAACTGGCCGGGCGCCGGCGCCGAAAACCGGGATTTTTCCTCGGTTGTGAAATAGGTCACGGAGTTGCCGCCCTTGACGAGCTTCCCCACCTGGGTGGGGTCGCCGTTAAAGATCGCGGTGGTGGTCACGCCAGGCCATAGCGTAGTGCGGCCCGAGCTGACGCTGAAGGGATAGCCGGAGGACCAGTCGATGATGACGTTGGTGGTCCAGCCGCCGATCAGGGCGCTGACCACTCCCGGCCGGTTCAGCAGCGGCCGGCCAGAGCCGAACGGCAGGTCGTAAATCACCGCGGCGCGGAACTGGTGCCGGATGTCAAAGTCGCTGCGGCCCCAGTCCAGCCGGCGGTTCCGGTTGTCGGTGGGGATGAGCAGGCCCTGGCCGGCGCCGTCGGTGTCGTCGGAGATGTCGTCCAGGCTTTTCGCCCAAGTGTAATTGGAAAGCAGAATCAATCCGCTCGAAAGGCGGCGATTCACCGAGACCTGCAAGGCGTTGTAGCTGCTGTTGGTGCACGAGCAGCCCAGCGCGGCCGTGGCGAACTGCGGGTTTCGGAAATATCCCTGCCCCAGCCCGGCGGCCACCAGCCGGCCTCCCACCACGCCGTTGAAAGCGCCGGTATCCATGGTGGTGATGAACGCCCCGACGTTGTTGTTGGCGATATCGTTGGTGACCGAAGAAGGCACCGAGGCGCCGTAGGTTCCGAGCAGCGCCCCCACCGGTCCGGCGCGGACACCCTGCTGGGCGGCGACAAAGCTGGCCAGGAAATCGGGCGACACCGTGGCCTGGTTCTCGTTGAGCATGCGAAACATGTGAGCGCCTTTATTGCCCACGTAGGCGATCTCGACCACGGTATTCGGCAGCACCTCGTGCTGGATGCTGAAGTTCCACTGGTTCACGTAGGGGGTGCGCAGGTGGCGATCGAAGATGAGGGGCGTGGAGCTGCGATCGGGCGCGGGGGTGCGCTCCACCGGCAGGCCCACGACGCCGTTGGGCAACTGCTGGATCAGGGCCTGGGCTGCCGGATCGCTGGCCCGTACGGCCGGCGGATTCGCGGCCGTGGCCGATGAATTCGGCCGGAGGATCTGCACCTTGGTCGTACCCGGCTGGTTCTGCTCGACCACGTTGAGCGCCCAGTTCACCAGCCGGTTGTAGGCGATGCGGTAACCGCCGCGAATCGAGGTCTTCTGGTTCCCGCTCGGGTTCCAGGCAAAGCCCACCGCCGGCGCGAAGTTGTTGCGGTCATTGTCGTACCAAGCCCGGCCCGTGCCAAGCCCGGCCGGCAGCAGGGTTACATCGCCGCTGCGGCTTCCCAGCGGCTTGTCGGCCACCACCTGCATTCCCGATTTGTCAAAGGGGACCGTGTTGTATTCGTAGCGCAGCCCCAGGTTCAGGGTCAGCCGGGGCGATACTCTCCAGTCGTCCTGGAAGTAGAAGTTGTATTCCCGGGTGCGCTGGGCGAAGCGCAGCTCGTTGTCGGCGGAGGGAAAAAGCGTGCCATTCGAGTAGAACACTTTTCGCACGGTGCCCACCACGCCCATCAGGTCGTTGAACAGCGAGTTGAGGTTGGAGCGGTCGTTGGAGTTGATGCCGGTCAGATCCAGCGCGCCCTCTCCCGTGCGCAGAAACACCGGGGCGTCGGAGGTGCCGAAGGTGAAGCGCGGGTAGAAGTTGGTCGCCCGGCGGAATTGGTTGATGCGGTAGTAGCGGACGTTCACCCCCGCCTTGAACGTGTGGTTCTGCTTGACAAACGAAAAGTTGTCCACGACCTGGGTGTTCTCGGGAATGCGTCCGGTTCCGCCCCAGTAAAGAAAGGGATCCGACTGGATGTTGGCGACCACCTCGAGCTTGGGGTGCGTCGGGTCCAGGAAGAACAGCGTATTGCGGGTGAATCCAACGGAAAACTCGTTGACTTTGCTCGCGCCGAGCACCGAATTCAGGCCGCTGGCCGCGCCCTGGCTGTGGGACTCGCGGGTGCGTCCCGGATAGGAATCTGGATTGGCAGGGTAGCGGGGCAGCCCGCTATTGATGAAATCGCCATACAAGTTGTTGTAGGCGTTCCCGTACCGAGCGTAGGCCTGATGATTGCTCCCAAAACGCCAGTCGACGCGCGCCAGCAGGGAATCGACCGGCGAGCGGGAGGCGGCGTTGAAGCGGAAGCGGGCGGTGTTGAAGCCGTCGCCGGCGCTGAAGTCGTTGGGCAGGTTGGTGAGCTTGATCATTTTCTGGGTGAGCGGATCGAGGCCGCGATTGAGCAGATCGCCCTGCACCATGTTGTACGTGCGGTAGCAGTTGGAGGTGAGGGAACCTCCGCAGGCGGGAACGAGCGGGCGGCCCTGGGAGTCGACCATGGTGGGGGAGTTCTGGCCGCTGACGAAATAGCGGAACAGGCCCGAGCGCGCCTCCGGCGTCAGCACGGTCCGCACTTCCGAGATGCTCTGGGAAAGCCTTTGCGATTGCCAGTTGAAGAAGAAGAAACCAATGTTCTTCCGGATCGGCCCGCCCAACGAGCCGCCGAACTGGTGCCGCAGCAGAACCTCGCGCCCGATACCGCCCCGGTTGTTGAACCAGTCGTTGGCGTTGAGCGCCGTGTTGCGGTGGAACTCGAACAGGTTGCCGTGAAAACTGTTCGTCCCCGAGCGGGAGACCACCTGGACCTGCGCCCCGCTGTTGCGCCCGTACTCGGCCTTAGCCACGCTCGTGATGACGCGGTATTCGCTGGCCGAATCGGGATTGATCAGCACGTGGGCGAGCTCCCCACGCGGGATCACCGGATCGCTCACGTCCACCCCATCGAGCGTCGTATAGACGCCTCGGCCGCGGTCGCCATTAACGTAGAAGGTGACCGTGCCGGAGCGGCTGGTGGCCTGCGCGGCATGTCCGGCCACACCCGGCTGCAACGCCATCAGGTGCAGCGGGTTCCGCCCGTTGAGCGGCAACTGCTCGATGGGCTTGGTGTCGAGGACGTTGCCGAGCGACGACTCGGAGGTCTGGATCACCGTGCTGGTCGCCGAGACGCTGATGCTCTCGGTGACCGCTCCCGGCTCGAGCGTCACGTCGACGGTGAGCACCTCCCCCACGCTGAGGTCGTTTCCCTTGGTGGCCAAGGTCTTGAACCCGGCGAGCGAAACGGTGATGGTGTAGGGCCCCAGCGGCATCCCGTCAAAATTGTATTGGCCATAGGCGTTGGTAGCCATTCCCCGGGTGAGCCCGGTCGGCTCGTGCAGCGCCGTTACGTTCGCATTCGGGGCCACCGCGCCGGTGGTGTCGGTGACCACGCCGCGGATCCGCGACGTGCCGGTCTGCGCGACGAGCAACACCACGGCGGTGAGAAACAAAACTGCCACTTTTCGAATCATGTCAGTCCTCCCGCCTGTTTGACACCTAGTTTAGCACAGCCTTATGATGGAGGGAGGAGCGGCGACGTGACCTTTTCACCTGAAGTAGAGGCGCGCTTCAACAGAATCGAAGACGTGCAACTAGTGGCCGCCGAGTTGCTAGACCGGTTTGAGAGGCGGACCGAGGAGCGTATGGGGCACCTGGAGGCTGTTCTGGATGCCCTGCAAGAATGGCGTATCGCTGTTCAGCAGTGGCGGAAGGAAACAGAGGTCAACATCAAGGCGCTGATCCAGGCGGAGTTGAATAGCGAGGCCAAATCGGAGGAAATGAAGGAGTCGATCGCCGAACTGTCCCGCACCGTGGATCGGTTCCTCAAAGCCCGCACCAACGGCGGCGAAAGCTGATCCCAGCCAAAAAAACGGGGCGTCCCGCGGATCTTCGGTTAGACGCGAGCGCCGCCGCGGGCCACAAACAAGACCGCCGAGTGTCGAATCATGTCAATCCTCCCGCCGGTTTGACGCCCAGGTTAGCACAAGCCTATGATGAAGGCAGGAGCGGACATGACGTTTGCACCCGACGTAGAAACGCGCTTCAAGCGAATCGAAGACGCGTTGACCGTCGCCGCCGAGTTGCTAGACCGGTTTGAGCGACGGACCGAGGAGCGGTTCCAACATCTGGAGTCCACTGTGGATAACCTGCAAGAATGGCGCAGGGAAACGGAGATCAACGTCAAGGCGCTGATCCAGGCACAGTTGAACACCGAGAGGTCGCTGGCGGAGCTTTCCCATACTATGAATCAGTTCCTCAAAGCCCGCACCAACGGCGGCGAAAGCTGATCCCACCCAAAAAAACGGGGCGCCCCTTGAGAGGGACGCCCCGTTAGTGTGAAGCGGGCTTCGGTTAACTTCGGTTAGAAGATCAACCGGATGCCCAGGCGAATCACCCGGAACTCCTGGTAGGCGCCGAAATTGGGATTGGCTGCTGACCAAGCGCTGCCGACCGAGCCGAGGCCCGTGACCAGCGCGCCGTTGACCGGTCCGCTGCCGGCCCGGTAGCTCGCTCCCGGCAAGCCGTAGATCGGGTTGTAAGGCGGCACTGTGCTTCCAGGGAAGACGAAGTCGCTCAGCTTATAGCCCGCAAAGAACTTATTGACTGGTAGCCGCGCTTCGCTGATGGCTGACGCACGGTTGATCTGGGTGACCCGCGAGATCACCGCCGCCTGGTTGAAGAGGTTGCGGATATCGGCCTCAAACTTGAGGGTGGCCCGCTCGCGCAGCTTCACCGAATGGTGGATCCCGAGATCGGTCTGGGTGAAGACCGGCGTGCGGCCAAGATCACCGCGGCCGTAAGGGAACGTCGGCGCCGACTGGTAGATCACCGTCGTCGAATCCGGCGTCCCGCTGTAAGCAACCTGGGTCAGGCCGAAGAAGGTGCTGCCCGCCTTGGTCTTCAACTCGTAGGTGCCGAAGAGTTTGAAGGTGTGCGGTCGATCCGTGCCCAACGGTCCGAGAACGTTCTTCTGGCTGCCGCTCGCGTCGAAGTAGTAGTAAGGCAAATCGAACGCGCGCGACACGCCGGGGTCGGACCGTCCGGACTCATCCGAGTTCGCCGTACCGGAGTAGTTGCCGTACAGCCGGCTGTAAGTGTACGAACCGAGGATCTCGAACCGGTTCACGCGCCCTTGCAGGCGAAACTCCAGGCCGTCGTAGTTGCGGACGGCCCTGGGAACCAGGAACTCCTGGCCATTGGTCGTCTTCTGGCCGTAAACAGTCTTGGTGTTGCGAGTCTCGCCGAAACCGGGGTTGCCGATCAGGTAGACCTCGTTGTCCTCGGCGTCGAGCACGCCGATGTCTTCAATCGCCTTGAGCAGGTCCTTGCGCGTATAGCGGATGGCGCCCACCAGCCGGCTGGCGAACTGGTGCTCCACGGTCACCGAAAACTCGCGCGAGGTATAGGGCTTGAGATTGGGGTCGAGGCCGTCCAGCTCGCCTCGGGCATTGATCGGAACCGTGCGGTTGTCGTAGGAGATGATCTCAGGCCCGAGCACGGCGGGATTCGTCTTGCTCAATGTAGTCACGGCGGGGCTGTTGAGCCGGTAGACGTGGCTGAACCAGTAATCGCCGCCGAAAGACCCCCGGGCCAGCTCGTATTTCATCACGTCGTAGAAGAAACCGAAGCTGCCGCTGACCTTCCACTTGCCGTCGCCCGTCACGTCCCAGGCGGCGCCGAGACGCGGGGCCACCTTGTCTCCCCAGCCAAACGCGACCGGGTTGGCGACCTTTTTCCCGCCCACCTCCTGGACGTATGGCGGCAGGAACTCGTTCTCGAACCGCACCCCCACGTTCAGGCTCAAGCGGGGATGGATTCTCCAGGCATCCTGGAAGTAGAGTCCCTGGTTCCGGCCGTGGACGGCGGAATTGAGCCGCACGCCATCCTGCCAGACATAGTAGCCGTAGGTGCCGCGCGCGTTGGTGATGCTGCCCCGCGTGAACGAGTCGCCCCAGAAGATGTCGAACTGGCCGTTGGTATAATTGTTTTCCACGTCGTTCGACACCCGGTTGATGGCGTAGCCGACCTTGAGGGTGTGCTGCTGGCCCTTGATGTTGGCGATGTACGTCCCATCGACGTATACGTTGTGGCGAGTGGTGATGTCTCGAACCGTTCCGAACGTGCTCGACACATTGCGGAACCCCGTGCCCCCCGCAAACTCGCTAGGCACGCCCTGGGCTGCTGAGGACGCCGTTTGGTAAATCAGGTACGGCGCTCCGGAGAGCCCGTAGTTGCCCAGCTTGTCGTTGAGGTACCGGTAACCGTACCGCGCGCTCAGCAACAAGTGAGCCGTCGCGCTGTACGTGGCCGACGCCGTGTAGGCCTGCGCCGGCTGGAACCCGCCCTGCACCGAAAGATCATTGGTAGGGGCCGCGATCCGCGTATCACGGTTCTGCAACAGCCCGTTCACCTTCCACGGAGACCACAGGTAAGAGCTGTTGAACTGCAACCTCGAGGTGGGAGCGAAGTCCACGCGGCCCAGCCCATAGTGACGCCGCTGGGTCTGGCCGAACGTCCTGGCCCCTGCCGTGTAGTTGATGGTTCGATCGGTGTGCTCCAACTCGGGCATGTAGCTGCCGAAGAAGTACAGCCGGTTCTTGATGATCGGTCCGCCGATAGAGATGCCCGGGTAGTAAATGTGGTAGCTGTCCTCGGGGGGACGGAAGAAGTCCGCCCGGTCGGCGTTCAGCGGCGACCGCTGCCAGAAACCGCGATCTCCGGCGTTGGTCCCGTCGTTGGTGAACTGAAAATTCGCCTGGCCGTGAAACTGGTTAGTGCCGGCGCGGGTCGCCACGTTTACCACGCCGCCGGTCGCCCCACCGTACTCGGCCTCGAACCCGCCGCTCTTAATCTGAATCTCCTGCACGAATTCGAACGGGATCGCATTTTGCTGTCGCAGCGAGCCGCGCCGGACGTCGCTGACGTCCACGCCGTCGATGATGTAGGCATTCTCCGACCCGCTGGCGCCGTCCACCTGGAATCCACCCACGCCCGCGTTGCCGGCCTTGACTTCGGCGCGCACTCCCGGGGCCATGGCCAGCAGCGAATTGAAAGTGCGGCCCTTGGGCAGGTTGTCAAACTGGCTTTCGCTGATGTTGGTGGACGTCCGGGAGGAGGTGGTCTCCAGCAACACGCCGCCTGAGGTGACCTCTACTACTTCCGCGACCTGACCGACGGCCAGCTTAGCGTTGTAGATCACTTGCGCCCCGAGTTTGACCTCGAGGTTGGCTTGGCGCACCGTCTGGAAGCCGGTCTTAGAGACCTCTACCGTGTAGAGGCCAATGGGGACCACCGGCAGGACATAGTTGCCCAAGCCATCGGTGGTCGTTTCCAAAGGTTGCGGGGTGGTCGGACTGGTGGCGACGATCCTCGCCTCGGGAACAACCGCACCCGACGGATCGGTCACGTTCCCCAAAATCTTGCCCCACCTTTCCTGCGCGAACCCGGGCGCAACGAAAAGCAGGGACAGGATCAGCAAGCCGGCGAACAACCGCTCGCGCGGGTTACCCCCCTGTAAGTTATTCATGGATCCCTCCTAAAGTAAAGAAACGAAGTAGTATACCATAAACGGTTTAAATCCGTTAATTCTCACGGCTTCACCGGCTTCACCAGGAATAAGACGCCCCCGCCCGGCGGCCCTCTTTTTCCCCTTGCTCGGCGGTAAACCCAACACCTTAGCACATTGAATAGTAACGATAGAAGTTTGATATGGCAAGCACCCCCCGACCTGCAATTGACTTGCCAGCGGGCGACGGCAGCTAACAATAAGGAAACAAAAGCCGTTCCGCGCCGGCCAGGGGGGGATGTACCACCGAATACACTTTTTCACAGCAGATCTATGACCATTCATAGCCCGTTTCCCAGTCTGGATTCAAGACTGACAGATTCGTAACGCCACCCGCTGGGGGGCTGTGGCCAGAACCGACAAGAGGTCGGCCTCCCGCCGGGAGTTGCGGGAGGCCCCATTTAGAACCGGGTTAGGGGTGCCAACCGCGAACTGTTCTACAGTTTTTGGGATGTTGTTTACAAAAACCATAGATCCAGTCGCGTCGCAGGGGCCGGATCTCGATCAAATAAAACGGGGCGCTCCTTGCTCGGCACATCAAAAGAAATGGGGGAGGTTTCCCGGCCCCTTGCGACTTGAAGGCCTATCAATTAGAAGGTGAAGCGCAGCGCCAGCCGCAGGGTGCGGGCAGTCTGGAACACATTCGGGTACCCGTAGCGGCTTCCGACGGTCAGCCTGGACTGCACGCCGGCGAACGCTCCCGTGCCGTTCAGGGCATCCACGTAGTTGTAACCGTTCATCACCTTGCCGAAGTCGACCCCCAGATCGCCCGGAAGGCGCTTCGGCCGCGAGGGATTGATGAGATTGGTGGGGATGGCAAATTCGTAGTAGGCCACGGAGGCGCGCTGGTTGAACAGGTTGAAAACATTGACTTCGAAACCCAGCCGCTTGCCCTCGCCCACGGGGATCTCATGGCGTACGTTGACATCGGTCTGGAAGTACGGATCGCTGCGCGCGTCTTGGACGACGTCACCCTTGACGAAGTCGCCATTGCCGGCACGGCTAAACTGCACGAAAGTGCCGCGACCCTCCGCCCACTGACACGCCGACGAGGTGCCGACCACGGGCAAGCAGGTGCTAATCGGCGAGCCTTGGAAAGCGGCCTGGGTGACGCCAAACTCGGTCTGCATCTTAGCCCAGCTAAGGCGATAGTAGCCAAAAGCCTTGGCGGTGTGCGGACGGTCGGTGGACAGCGGTCCATCGTCGATTTTCCCATTCGGAAGGTAAGTCATGGTCGGTATGTCGAACGCACGGTGATTGTTGGGCGAATGACGGCCGCCTCCGCCGTCGGTGGGATCGGTGTTGGTCAAGCCAGCGTAGTTGCCGGTGAGCTGGCTATAGGTATAGGAAACGGCCCCGAACCATTTGCCCGTCGCTCTCCTGGCCAGGCGGAACTCCACCGCGTCGTAGCGGCGGATGGCCGGAATCACTGGCGGGCACTCCGCACAAAACGGCACAGTGGTCTGATAGTCAATGTCATTATCGTTGGGGATGACCACCGGACGATGCAGCACGTCGGCGAATCTGGTGCCCGGGTTACCGATGTAGAAACCCAGGTTGTCGGTGATCGCCATGTCCTCGATGGTTTGATCCAGGCGCTTGCGAGAGTATCGGGTCTCCAGGCTCCAGTTGTCGGTAACCCTCCAATCGACGCCAGCCACATACTCGTGCTGCTTCATGGGCTTCATGTCCGGGGCGATGGCCGGATCACGGGGATCCGCTTTGGTGGCGCGGAAGTCCGCGTTTTCAATGAAGCGCGCGTTGACACCCGGCGCCGGACCGCTGGCCGGACAGCCGCCGCCGATTGGATAGGTCGGGGTGATGGCGTTGAAGTTCGCATCATCCAAGGCGTAATAGCAGTTATGCCAGTAGTCGCTGCCGAACGAACCACGCGCCAGACCCATCTTCATGATGTCGTAGAACCTGCCGTAACTGGCATAGATCTTGATCTTGCCGTTGTGCAGCAGGTCATAGGCGCCGCCAATGCGCGGAGCGATTTTGTCGCGCCAGCCGAACTCCACCGTGGGAAAGCGCTTGGGATCGTAGGGAGGCTGGCGCTCCTGGTCGAAGCGGACACCGATGTTGAGGGTCAGGCCGTGGCCGACCGTCCAGTTGTCCTGGACGTAGAGCGCGTGCGCAAATTGCTGGTCCGATCCGGTGTTCACCACACCGGTACCCACGACAAAATACCCGTACCGGCCCTGGCACAAGTTTTTACCAGCACCAAAGGTCGTCAGATTCTGCGCCTTGATCGGGTCGCAGGCGGTCGTGCTGGTGACCGGCTCGTAGCTCTGATTCCAGAAGAGGTTCACGGCGCCCCCTTGGAAGGTACGCAGAACCTCATTCTCTTGCCGCTGCCAGAAGTATCCCCCTTTGAAGGTGTGGGTGCCGCCGAAGTGAACGAAGTAGGAAGCATCCACGTTCAACCCGTGGCGCTTGTAAGCGTCGTACACGGTGGCAAGGTTGCTTGGAATGTTGGCAAAGCCTTGCAAGTTCAATGACGAACTGGGAAACGGCTGGCCCCCCAAATCCACGCTGGACGCGTTGACGGTGGTTTGGTACACGTAACGAGTGCCCACCGGGATTCCACGCTGTTCGTTGTTTTGAAAGAAATACCCGTAGCGGGCGCTGACCACCACCCTGGCGGTGGGCGTCCAGTCACCGCCGAAGGTGTAAGTGGCGAGCGGATTGACCGAGCCGGCATCCGCGCGCAAGGTATTGGGATCGGTCGTGCGGCCGGTATTGGTTTGCCCGGCGGCGCTGTCCAGGCCGCCGAGCGTTCCTGTCGTCCGCGAATAGGCGTAGTTCCAGGCGCCAAACAACCGCAGCCGGTTCAAGCCGTAGTCCAACCGGTTGTACGCGTTGTGCTGGGTAATGGTTTGGGCCAAATTGCGGGGTCCCGGGTTGGGGCCGGTAAAACTCGTTAGACGGCGAGTCGTGTCCACGCTGGGGATATAGCTGCTGAATAGCCATAGCCTGTTTTTGAGCAGCGGGCCGCCAAGTTGGTAGCCGGGTTCGACGATGGTGCGCTGGTCTTTCTTCGCCATGTAGTATTCGGGAACGGCGTCGGTACGAGTGGCGTTGTTCAGGGATGGCAGGTTCGGGTTGGTTCGCAGACCGCGGTCCGCATCGTTGGCGTTGAGGCCGTTGGAGCGGAAGTATGTCAGCAGCGAGCCGTGCCAGTCGTTGGAGCCGCTCTTGGGAACAACGTTGATCACGCCGCCCAGCGCGCCGCCGTGCTCGGCCTCGAAGCTGCTCGACTTGATCTGCACCTCTTGAATAAACTCCATCTGGAAGTCTTTACCGACACCGCCGTTCAGGATGTTGGTCGTGTTCACGCCATCGATCAGGTAGACGTTTTCCCCGTCGCTGGCCCCATCAATCTGAAAGCCGTTGCTGCCCCTGCCGACGCTCTGCAGGGGCTCCTGGCGCGCGCCGGGAGCGAAGGGAATGAGCGACTGGAAGGAGCGCCCCTTGGGAATGGTCTGCAAGACGTCCTGCGGCACTGTTACCGCCACTTTGCTCTGGGTGGTGTCCAGGAGGACAGCCGAGGCGGAGACTTCAACCGTCTCGGCCACGGCGCCCACCTCCAACTGCACGTCTATAACAGGCAAGCGGCCGGCGCTTAGTTGAATGCCGGTCTGCTTGTAGGTGCGGAATCCGGGCGCAGTCACCGTCATGGCGTACTCGCCGGGGGGAAGGGCGGCGAAACGGTAATTGCCTGCTGCATCGGTCTGCACCGTCCTGGTTCCGATCAGCGCAGGGCTGGAGACCTCGATGGTCGCGTTGGGCACCACAGCGCCAGAAGGATCCTTGACGCTCCCCTGAAATCCTGCCGTCGTTTCCTGCGCGAACCCGGGCGCAACGAAAAGCAGGGACAGGATCAGCAAGCCGGCGAACAACCGCGCGCGTGTGCGACCCCCCTCTAAGTTATTCATGGATCCCTCATGAAGAAACCGAAGTAGTATACCATGAACTGTTTAAATCCGTTAATTCTCACAGCTTCACTGGAAATAGGACGC
>JACQDI010001022.1 GCA_016201195.1 Acidobacteriota bacterium
CATCTCTTCGATACCGCCCAGCAAGTCTGTCTGGTACTTGAACCGCAGCACCACGATTCGTTCGAACTGGCCGTTGATGGCGTACACTTCCGGAACCTTTTCGCTGTTCGGCTTGGAATCGTCCTGCGGTGTGGTCGGCTTGGTGACTTCGGTCCGGCTTCGCTGCGCAGCCCCTGGCAAGCCCACCAACGCCAGCGCGGCCACCATACAGATCCTTCTGGGCATGTGGAGATCCTCCCTGCGTTCGAACATTCAGGATACATGACCTCCCCGCTATAATGTCCGACGACACTGGAGGTCAATCGCCATGCGATACATCCAAGCCTTTTTCTTCCTGCTTCTTCTCTCCGTTTTCCCCCTCTCCGCCGCCGACACCGTTACCCCCGGCAAGTTCGTCGTGGAGCGCCCCACGCTGATCTGCCTTGGGTTCGAGTGGCAGATCAGCGGGGATGATAACCGCAACTCGACCGTTGAGGTCAGCTACCGCAAGACCGGCGAGAGCGGCTGGAGGCAGGCGCTGCCGCTGTTGCGGCTGGGGGGCGAAAGGGTCTACCGCAAGGACCTCTACCTGGACTACACCGTGCCCGACATGTTCGCCGGCAGCATCCTGGATCTCGAGCCCGACACCGAGTACGAAGCACGCTTCCAGTTGCGGGACCCGGATGGAGTCCGGGGAAACCCCATCCGCACCGTCAAGGTACGAACCCGCGGGGAACCGAAGGCCGCGCCGGGAGGACGGGTGTTGCACGTGTATCCGCCCGTGTGGAGAGGCGAGAAACAGCAGCCGGCGTTCACCGGCCTGAAGGAAGCCTATTTCGGCTCCGGCCACGGCGACTGGAACGTGGTCAGCGAGCGAAAAGTGGGGCCGGGCGACATCATCCTGCTTCATGCCGGCCTGTACAAAGGGGACCGGTTCAAGTATTCGGACACGCTGGGACTGGACTTTGACGGCGCCTACGTCCTGACGGCCAAGGGTACTCCGGAGCGGCCCATCGTGATTCGCGCGGCGGGCGACGGCGAGGTGATCTTCGACGGCGACGGCGCGCACCAGCTCTTCGACGTGATGGCGGCCGACTACCACATCTTCGAAGGGCTCACCATCCGCAACACTGACGTCGCCTTCTTCGCTGGCCTGAAAGACGTCCTGGGATCCAGAGGTCTCACCGTGCGGAACTGCCGCATGGAAGACATCGGCATCGGCGTCACCACGCAATACGCCGGCTCGCAGGACTTCTACATCGCCGACAACATCATGATCGGACGCGATGACCGCTACCGCCTGCTCGGCTGGTACAACCCCGGCATCTACGGCGCCAACCGGCTGAGGAGCTATTACGCGGTCAAGGTGTACGGCGCCGGCCATGTCGTCTGCCACAACTACATCGCCTACTTCCACGACGGTGTCGACGTCTGTACCCACGGCTCACCCGACAAGGAAGAGGACCGCCAGGCCGTTTCGATCGATTTCTACAACAACGATATTCACCTCATGGCTGACGATTTCATCGAGGCCGATGGGGGCGTGCACAACATTCGCGTTATGCGGAACCGGGGAGTGAATGCGGGGCAATGCGGGCTGAGCGCGCAGCCGGTCTACGGCGGGCCGGCCTACTACATCCGCAACGTGCTCTACCATGTGCCCACGGGCTGCGCCCTGAAGTTCAACGTCAAGCCCGCCGGCGTGGTGCTCTACCACAACACCATCATCTCCGAGAACACCAACGGCCAGATCTTCTCGAACGGGCACTCCCGAAACAACCTGTATCTCGGACGGGACCTGCCCGGACGCGAGATCTTCCGCTTCGCCAACGCCACCTCGTACTCCACCTACGACTACAACGGCTACCGCCCCAACCCGAAAGCCAAGGACCAATATCTATGGAAGTCTCCACTTCAGGGAGCGCTGCGGGATTACGAGCGGGAGTCGGGCGGCTTCCAGGCGTTCGACTCGCTGGCCGCCCTGCGCGCCGCGACCGGACAGGAGATGCACGGCGTGGAGGTCGATTACGACATTTTTGAAAACCTGCGCCCACCGGACCCCGATCGGCCGCACGCCGTGTATGACGCGCGCGACCTGGACTTCCGGCTCAGGGCTGGAAGCAAGGCTGTGGACGCCGGGGTCCGGCTGCCGAACGTGAACGACGATTACGCCGGAAAGGCCCCGGACCTCGGCGCATACGAGGCCGGCAAAGCGGCGCCCATATACGGCCCCCGTACTATCCAGGTCAAGTAGGGGGTTCCCGCCTCTTAGCCGCACGACCTTCATCCGGCACGATGATCAGGACCGGCGGGTTCGTCGCCGCGTGATGAAGGCGCAGGTAGAAGTAGCCAATTCCGGCCGTCCCTAACATGAGATCCGGCGTTTCGTGTCCCTGCTGCGACCCGCAGGGCCAGGGGATCTTTTCCTTTTCGTACCATTCGATGCCCTCGCTGCCCACCCTTTGCGCAATCGACTCGTATTCCGGGTTCGCCAGGATCTGGCTGGCGTAGAGGAGTAGATCCGCGTTTCCGGCATGCCCATGGCACAAGCAGTAACCCGGTCACCTGTCGGCGCTCTTCTGGGCCATCGCTCCGCTGCCTCCGGCCTTGCGGACCGGCGCCGGCAGAATCATCGAGACCTGCTGCCGGTAGTGCTCATAGGCCTGACCGTGGAACCGCAGCAGGTCCCGTTCCTCCAGCAGGATCCCGACAAAGATGTAGCCCGTCGTCGCGATCGAGAACAGCAGGTGACCGAGCGTCATTACCGGCGCCGACCAGAACGCAAGCAGGAACCCCAAGTAGATGGGGTGGCGGACCACTTTATATAGGAAGGGGGTGTGGAATCCCACCGGCGTGTACTCCTTCTGCGACCAGTAGAGCCACACCTGCCGAAGCCCGAACAGATCGAAGTGGCTGATCAGGAACGTGGAGAGCAGCACGATTCCCCACCCCAGCCAGAAGAGCCCCTGGAGCAGTGCGTGCCCGGCCGGGTTTTCAATGCTCCAGACGACGCTGAGCATGGGACGCCATTGCCAGTACAGCAGCAGGAGCGACAGGCTCGCCACGAGTACGTACGTGCTTCGCTCCACTTGCCTAGGGAGTAGTCCGGTCCACCAGGCTTTGAAACTCTGCCGCGCCATGCCGCTATGCTGGATCGCGAAGACACTAAGCAGCAGTGCGTTGATTACTAGCGACGACCCGAACGGCTCTGGTGTGCCGGAGTCGACGGACTTCGGCACCACCAGGTTTCCCACGAACCCGATGGCGTAGAGAAACGTGGCGAAGAACACCAGGTAGCAAACAACACCATATACCAACGCAAGGACCCTTCCCATATTGACCCTCCTCTCGATTGCGCACATCCTGCTCCCGGCGGCGTGGCTCGAGCCCACCCGTTACCGGGCACGAGCATTCAACCGGCAAGGTTTCGGAGCCGGCGGTACCCAGGCCGAAGACAGTATACTATACACCCGCCTGGTCACGGAGCCGCGTGCGTGCCCACCCGCGCCAGGTTTGCCAGGATCGTCCCCAGCCGGAGCGCCGGCCCCACATTACCCACGCGCCACCTTCTTGCGCAGCACCACTTGGCGGCCCCCCTTGCGGAACTCGGCCTGGTCCATCAACTGGTTGATCAGGAAGATGCCCCGCCCGTGGGCGGCAAAGATGTTGTCGGCAACGGTCGGGTCCGGAATTTTGGCCGGATCAAACCCTTCGCCTTCGTCGGTCACCACCAGCAGCAACTTGTCGTGCCCCTCGCAGGCCCCGCAGATGACGACTTTCTTTTCGGGGTTGCTGCGGTTGCCGTGGATCACGGCGTTGGACATGGCTTCGGTCAGCGCCAGGTTGACCTCCTCCAGGTTCTCCTGGGCGCAGGGCATAGACCGCACCGTCTCCATGATGTGCTCGATCGCTTCATCCACGAATTCCAAGCGGCTCGGCACCACCTCGCGAAATTTGAGCGTCAGATTACCAGCGTCGAATTCGCACTCTTCCATGTTCCACATTATACTGTTCGCAGGAGGACACCATGGCCCCCGCCGCAAGTCCCGTTCCCGCCCCCGAGCCGAACCCCCTGATCGACGTCTTCTTTTCGCCTGCCGCGGCGATGGACTCGCTGGCCCGCCGGCCCCGGTTCGTGCTGCCGCTCCTCATCGTCACCGTGATTGGAGTCGCCACCATGGTGGTGGCTTTTCAGCGCGGCGCGGTGGATCATTTCATGCGCCAGCAGTTGGAGCCCCGCCTCGAGCGCCTGACGCCTGACCAGCGCGAGCAGGCGATGGAGCGGATGCTTCGCTTTGCGCCATACCAGATGGTAGGCGGCACAGCGTTGAGCCCCACCATCGGAGCGCTGGTCATCAGCGGCATCTTCTTGCTGATCGCCAACGTGATGGGTGGTGGTGGGGCGAGCTTCCAGCAGATGCTGGCCGTCGTCAGCCATTCCTGGCTGCCGCTCTCGGTCTCCAGCCTCATCGGGATTCCTATCCTGCTGGCGAAAGAACCGGATGCGGTCGACCTGCGTAACGTTGTCATGGCGAACCCCAGTTTTCTCTTTGACCAAGCCGAGCAGCACAAG
>JACQDI010000124.1 GCA_016201195.1 Acidobacteriota bacterium
GCCCCAGAACAGCAACCGGCCAGCAAGGCCAAAAAGCGAATCCAGCGAGCCATACTTAATAATCTATCCTATTCCGGGCCGCAAGCGCAGATCAAAAAACGCAATCGTCTTGGTCCAGGCGTCGCAGGCGGCGACCGGGTTGTACTGCGGTCCGGTGTCGTTGTGAAACGCGTGGTTGGCGCCCTGGTAGATGTGGAAGCCGAAGGACTTCCGTTTGTCGACCAGCGCAGAGATCACGGCGGGCATGCGGCCGGTCAGGTTCCGGTCGAGCTCCGCGTAAATGCACAGCACAGCCGAGAGCCTGTCCAGCGCTTCGATCGGCGGCGGTGGTGTGCCGTAGAAGACCACCGGAGCCAGGATGTCCGGGCTGGTCACCGCCAGGTTCCAGCAGTTGCCGCCGCCGGCGCAAAAGCCAACCGCTCCCAGCCGGTCGCGCTGGACGATCGGCAGGCTCTTCAGGTAGGCGATGCCCGCCTGCATGTCGGGTAAATAGGCAGCAGCGCCGACGCGGTTGTAAGCCTGCATCCTCTGAACAGCGTCGGTGAACTGCGAGGTCCCGCCGAGGCGCGACAGCAGGTCGATCCCCAAGGCTACGTAGCCCGCGCGGGCCACGCGCCGCGTCACGTCCTTGATATGGTCGGTAAGCCCCTGGTTCTCGTGGATCACCAGGACGCCCGGCCGGGGCGCTGTGCCGTGCGCCCGGGCGCGGGGGGGCGGGGGCGCGCCAAGCGGCCGGGCCAGGTAGCCGAAGACCGTTCCCGCCTCGCCCGGAAACTCGACATTCTGCGTTTCGATGTCCGGCGCCCCTTCGGGCACCGTGGCCGGGCACTGTGCGCGAGCCCGTTCCGGCGCGCCGAGCACACCCATGGCGGCCAGCGTGGCCGTCGCCTTGGCGATGCTTCCCGTGTGACCCGCCACCAGACGCACCAGCTCGCGGCGGTTCAGCGCGCCGTCCTGCCAAAGATGCACGAGACTCTCAATTTCATTGGCGAACTCCATACCTGCCCCCTCCGTAAGGCGACCCCCTGGGCCGCAGCCGGCCCCCCGGCCGGCTCTCGATGTCATCCTACGGCATCCCCTCCACGCTCGTAAAGACCGCACCGTGTAAACTCCACACGAAGCGGCCGTCGTCGCCGGTTCCGCTCATCTCATCCGTCGCTTCGAAGCGCTTCCACTTCTTCTGGCATACCTTCCGGTAGTCGGCGAAATAGCGCGCCGCATCGGCTTCACTCGCCCACTCCACGGCGTAGGACAGCACCGCCCGCTTCTCTTTCTTGTTCTCCCAGATCGCGTAGCGGCTCCCCTTCCAGCGGGGCGCCAGCTCCCGAGCTTCCTCTTCGCCCGCAAACTGCCGCAGCAGGATCTGGTGATCAAGTTCCCCCAGCGTGCCTTCCGCCAGCTTCTTGTAGCCGGACGGCAGTGGCGCGTGGGGCAGCGGGGGTTTGCTCGGCGCGCTGCGGGCAAAATAGAGCTCCGGGTGCAGCACCTGCTGGGAGCTGACGGGCGGGCGCCGGAATGCCTCGGCGCACCCTTCGACACCCAGCTTCTGGACCACCGCCTGCTGGAACAGCGTCCCCTGCGTGTAGGGAAACATCATGGTCTGTTGCACGTAGAGCGGGGCAGCTCCGAAGACTGGGAACTGCTTGGCCGCCTCGGCCGTTTGCTCGACCGTCGATTCGGCCAGGCGCGGCGTGTCCCGCAGGGACTGCCCCATCTGCCGCAGCATGTATTCAGTCATCACCCAGGAGGCCTGCCCCTCCACCACCGCGCCGCGGGCCGTGGCCGCGTCGTCATCCTCGCCGCTTTTGTTAATGAATTTCTCCAGGTTGAAGTGCTGGTCGGCGAGCGCGTGCGCCAGTTCGTGCACCAGCGCCACGTCCTGCATGGAGACGGGGGTCCACGAGGCGAGGAACAGCTTCTTCTGCTTGAAATCGTAGAAGGCGGCCGCCTGCTCGGTGAGCAGGTCCACGGTCTGGGACTTCAGGTCGAAATCCTGGCCCACGAACCCGAACTTCTTCAGCACGATTTCCTGCGCCCGGATGTCGTCGGGCGAGAGGGCCTCGGCCATGCGCTTCTCGATGTACTCGTGAATCTTTTCCCGGCTGATGACGGCGCGCGGCACGGGCCGCCGGATCTTCATGCCCATGATCTTGCTCACCTCGCCGAAGACCTGGTCGATGCGGGAGAAGAGCTGCTTCTCCTGCTCGGGCGTGATCTGGCCGTAGAGTGGGCAGCAGCCGGCAGGCAGCAGGCAGTAGGCTACAGACAGAAGCAGCAGGCGAGCGAGCTGTTTTTTCATGGATGCGCCTCCGCGCGCACCGAATGCCGGAACCTCTCCAGGCGGGCCAGGAACACGGCGCTGGCCAGCAGACAAGCCACGCCGCCCGCGGCTACGGTGACCGGCGGGCCCCAGCGGTGGGCGGCGGCGCCGGACAGCAGGCTGCCGAACGGCCCCAGCCCCACCACCGTCATGCTGTACAGGGCCATGATGCGCCCGCGAAACTCATCCGGGATCAAGGTCTGGATCAACGTGTTGGTGGACGCCATCTGGCGCAGGGTGCTGAACCCGAGCAGCAACATGATACCCACCGACAGATAAAAGTTGCGCGATAGCGCGAGCAGAATCAGGCTGACCCCCAGTCCGAAGCTGCCGAACAGCACCACGTTGACCAGGCCCTTAGTGGTGCCGCGGCCGGCCAGCACCAGCGTTCCCGTCAAGGCTCCGACGCCCATGGCGGCAAGAAGCGTCCCCAACCCCTGCGAGCCTCTTCCCAGAATATCATTGGCGATAAACGGCATCAGGACCAGGACCGGCACTCCGGCCAGCGTCGCCACGCCCAGCAGCAGGAGCAGGTAGCGGATGTGCAGGGTCCGCCAGGCGAAACGAAATCCTTCGAGCAGGTGCTCCCAGGGCGATTCCTCGACCGAGCGCTGGAATCGCGGCACTTGCATCGCGAACAGGCTCAGGATCACCGGGATGAAGCTCGCCCCGTTGACCAGGAAACAGACGCCCTCTCCCAGTTTGGCAACCAGCACGCCCGCCGCTCCCGGCCCCACCACGCGCGCGGCGTTGAAGATCGACGAGTTCAGCGAGATGGCGCCCAGCAGGTCCTCCTTGCTCGCCATCTGGATCAGGAACGACTGCCGCGCCGGCATATCGAAGGCGTTGATGCAGCCGAGTACGGTGGCCAGCGCCAGCACCTGCCACACCTGCACCCGGCCGGAAACGGTCAGAAGCCCCAGGGCCAGCGCCTGCACCATGGAGAGCGCCTGGCAGAGGATGATGATGCGGTGGCGCGAGCGGCGGTCCGAAACCACGCCCCCAATCGGGGCCATCGCGAAGACCGGCATCTGCAGGCAGAAGTAGGTGACCCCCATCAGGATCTCCGACCGGGTGAGGCGGTAGATCAGCCAGGTCTGGGCCACGTTTTGCATCCAGGTGCCGGAGAGCGAAATCATCTGCCCGAAGCAAAACAGGCGGAAGTTCCTGTGGCGAAGGGCGCGGAACATCAGGCCGGCCCTCCAGGCCGGAAGAAGCAAGGCAAAAGGCAAACTGCAAAAGGCAAAAGGCAAAAATCAGGGATGCTTCGCAGCATTTTCTTTAAGAATGCCCTCTTCCTTGATTTTTGCCTTTTGCCTTTTGCAGTTTGCCTTTTGCCTTGCATTCAGCGAGCCGTCTGAGCCATCCACGCCTGAAGCTTCTCGTGGTCGCGAGTGACTGTGCGCGACCCGGCGTAAAGCACAACCCCGACCAGGAATTCGAGCGCCGGAATCACGTACATCGCCTGGTGCAAGCCCGCCGCCTTGACCGCCTCGGTGATGGGGCCTCCAGCGGCCGCCTGGCGGGCCAGCGAGTCGCTGATCGCCCCGGTCACCACCGGGCCGACCGCCCCGCCCAGCGCGTACATCGCGAAGAAATAGATGGCCATCGCCGTCCCGCGCAGGGACGGCTCCACGATGTCCTGGATGGTCGAGTAAACCGTTGAGTAGTATACATACATGAGAAGGCAGCCGGGCAGCATCCAGCTCAGAAACAAGTAAGGATGCCCGAGGGGCTGGCCCAGGGCCACCAGCTTGAGGGGAATGGCGCTGAACAGGGCGAGCGATCCGAGTAACAGCCGCCCGTTGGTGCGCGCCTTGACCACGCGATCGGCCAGGTGCCCGCCCAC
>JACQDI010001008.1 GCA_016201195.1 Acidobacteriota bacterium
ATCCTGCGCACGTATTTCTCGCTCGGCGCGCGGTACATGACCCTGACCCACGGCGCCAACACCCCGTGGGCCGACTCTTCCGGCCAGGCGCCGCAGCACAATGGCCTGACTGACTTCGGACGGGAAGTGGTGCGCGAGATGAACCGCCTCGGGATGATCGTGGATATCTCCCACGTCTCCGACAAGACCTTTCATGATGTTCTCGAAGCCTCGACCGCGCCGGTGATCGCCTCGCACTCCTCGTGCCGCAAGTTTTCCAACCAGCCGCGCAATATGACCGACGACATGCTGCGAGCCTTGGCCAAGAATGGCGGCGTGGTGCACATCAACTTCTACAACGGCTTCCTCGACGGGGATTTTGAAGAGCGGAACAAGGCGCTGCGCGCCGAGCAGACGAAAGAAGACGCGCTGGAGGACAAGTTCGCGAGGTCCCCGGACCGCCGCCGCCTCGGCCCCGAACAGCGCAAGATCAACGCCCAGCGAATCGCCAAATTGGGACGCGTGCCCTTGAGCGGCCTGCTCGACCATTTCGAGCACGCCGCCAAAGTCGCCGGCGTGGATCACGTGGGCGTGGGTTCCGATTTTGACGGCGTCAGCGACCAGTTGCCGGAGGGGATGGAGGACATCTCGAAGATCCCCAACCTCGTGCGAGGGCTCGCCGAGCGCGGCTTTTCGGACGACGACATTTTGAAGATCCTCGGTGGCAACACCCTGCGCGTGATGAGGGAAGTGGAGAAGAAGACAGTAGGCAGCAGGCAGTAGACAGTGGGTGAGGCGCCTTGCGGCATTGGCTTTTCTTGGTCTGGTTGTGTTTCCTGGGGCGCGGGATCTTCTACGCGACGGTGTTGCCGCTTTGGGAGGGATACGACGAGTACGCCCATTTCGCCTACGTCCAGTACCTGGCTCTGTATGCGGAGCTTCCGACGTCTGGCATGCGGATCTCCCGGGAAGTGGAACAATCGTTGCGCATCGTTCCGGTTCCCTGGATGCTGCGCCAGTCCTGTTCCCCGCCGTGCCTGGTCCACGATGATTACTGGAAGTTGAGCGACGTGGAGCGAGCCGAGCGGCGGAGGCAGTTGCGGGTGCTTGACCCCGATCCGTCTGGGGCCACCGAGAAGCTTTTCCTCTACGAGGCGCAGCAACCGCCCCTTTACTACTGGCTGCTTTCCTGGCCGCTCGGAGCGGCCGGTTCCTGGTCGCTCGCCGGCCGCGTCCTGCTGCTGCGCTGGCTCAGCGTGGCGATAGCCTCACTCGTAATTCCACTCGGGTTTCTGCTCGCTCGGGAGGTTTTCCGTCACGAAACGTCGGCCCTGGGCGTGGTGGCGCTGGTGGCGGCGATGCCGGAATTCCTTCTGGACATTTCACGCATCGGAAACGAGAGCCTGGCGGTCGTGTTGTTTACGCTGCTGGTCTACGGGTCATTGCGGGACACGTGGTGGCAGGGCCTGGCGTTGGGTTTTGGCCTGCTGACCAAGGCTTACTTCTTGGCTGCGGCGCCGGCGTTGCTGCTGGTGTCGCTCCGGCGTCGGAAGCCGCACGGGGCGCTGGCTGTGGCCTTCGGCGCCGCTGTCGCAGGCTGGTGGTACTGGCGCAACCGGGTGCTCACCGGGTCCTGGGCTGGCCTCCAGGTAACAGCGGCGGCGCGGGAACTGTCGCTGGCGGACAATACTCCGGCTGGTGGGCCAGGTGGACTGGCGTAACGCTCTCGACTCAGCCTTCCTCTCCCATATCTGGTTCGGGAACTGGAGCTTCCTTCAGGTGCGCTCCTGGATGTATCACTTCTTCGGGTACGTCGTCCTGGCGGCGATTCTCGGCCTGCTGGTCCGCGCCGCGCGCCGCGAACCCAGTGTCTTCCCGCTGGGCGCCTTTTACGGATGCTTCCTGCTAGGCGTGGCCTACCATACCCTCATCCTATATGCGGTCTTGCACGATTCTTCCGCCCCCGGCTGGTACATCTATTGCCTGGTCGTGCCGGAAGCGATTTTGGCGACACTGGGGCTACAGGCAGTGGCGCCCGAACGCTGGGTGCTGGCGGTGGGAACGGTCTGCTTTGTGGCGCTCGACCTCTACGCCACGCATTTCGTGATGATTCCCTATTACGCTGGTTTGATCGCGCACAAGACAAACGGCGCGCTAGAGGCGTTTCGCGGGCAAGGGCTCGCAACCGCGCTGCTGCGGCTCCAGGAAAACAAGCCGGCGTGGATCGGAGCGCCATTCCTGGTCGGGACCTGGCTCCTGTTCCTAGCCGCAACCGTCGGACTGCTGGCAATCCAGGCGCGATCGGTGTATAATTTCGACAACCGAGGAGGCACTAACGATGCGCGCTCTTAGTCCGGAATTGAAACGAGACTTTTTGGATCGGGGATTCTCGCGGCGGGACCTCGGCCGGCTGGCCGCCTTGCTGACGGCCTCCGCTTCTTTGCCCTTTTACAACGAAGCAGCCCTGGCGCAGGGGCTCTCGGCGGTCGGGCGCCTGCCGGTGGACGGGGTGAAGATCAACGCCAACGAGAATCCGCTGGGCCCTTGCCCGGAGGCCATGGAGGCGATGTACACAGCGGTGCGCCGAGGCGGCCGCTACCAATACGAAGAGACGCCCGCCATGGCCGAGGCCGCCGCGGCCAGTGAAGGCCTGCCTCGGGACCACGTCATGGCCTTCGCCGGCTCGAGCGATCCGCTGCACCGGACGATCCTGGCCTTCGCCTCGCCGCAGCGCGGCTTGGTGGTGGCCGACTGCACCTACGAGGCTCCCGAGAAGGCAGCCCATTTTATCGGGGCCAAGGCGAGCCGCGTCCCGCTCACCAAGGACTACGCCCACGATCTTCGGGCCATGGTCAAAGCCGACCCCAACGCCGGCGTGCTCTATATCTGCAACCCCAACAACCCGACGGGAACCTTGACCCCGCGGGCCGACATCGAGTGGCTGCTCGCCAACAAACCAAACGGCTCGATCATCCTGCTCGATGAGGCCTACCTCCACTTCTCGAGCGCCCAACCGTGCTCCGACCTGGTGGCCGCCGGCAAGGACCTGATCATCCTGCACACGTTCTCCAAGATCTACGGCATGGCCGGCCTGCGCGCGGGGTTCGCCATGGGCCGGCCGGATCTGCTGGCCAAGCTCGAGCCCTACGGCATCGGCATCATGCCCGCCACGGGAATGGTCGGCGCCATCGCCAGCCTGAAATC
>JACQDI010000125.1 GCA_016201195.1 Acidobacteriota bacterium
CTGCGCCCGCACGTGTTGAGCTTTCTGGATATGGCCTCGGCCTTCGAGGGCGCCCACCTGGACCTGGCCATCGAGCAGGTGCAGGTGGGCGAAAAATCGAACTGCACCTCGAAAACCTTGGAGCAGGCCCGGCTGCCGCAGAAAATGGGAATCATCGTGCTGGCCGTAATGAAAGCCAACGGCCAGGGAATGCAATTCAACCCCTCCGGCCAGACGCTGCTCGAGGCCGGGGACTATCTCATCGCCATGGGCGAAAGTTCCAAGCTGCGGGAACTGGAAAAGCACGTGGCCGGAGCTGTGTAGTGAAAATTCTTACGGCAGCGCAGATGCGGGAGGTGGACCGGCGCACCAGCGCCGAGCGGGGCGTGCCGTCCCTGGTGCTGATGGAAAACGCCGGGGCGCGCGTGTTCGAAGCGCTGGTGGAAAAATGCTCCCCGCTCGCCGGCCAGCGCGTGGCCGTGCTGTGCGGCAAGGGCAACAACGGCGGCGACGGCCTGGTGGTGGCCCGTCAGTTGCTGACCCGGGCGCGGATCGCCCGGCTCACCGTGATCCTGGCCGCCAACCCGGACTCGCTCGAAGGGGACGCCGCCGCCAACTATCGCATGTTTCTAGGTGTGGACGGCCGGCCGCGCCTGGTCACCTCCGAAGCCGAGTGGGAGACGGCGCTCGGCGAGATTCTGGATTCGACGGTGGTGGTGGACGCGCTGCTCGGCGCCGGCCTGCGCGGCCCCGCCGAAGGCTTATACCTGCGGATCATACAGGACGTCAACGCGCGCCTGGGTCATGCCCGGGTAGTGGCGGTGGACATCCCCTCCGGCCTGGCCAGCGACACGGGAGAGCGGCTCGGCGAGGCCATGCGGGCCGATTGCACGGTGACCTTCACGGCGCCCAAGGTGGGCCAGATCTTTCCGCCCAACTGCGACGCGGTGGGAGAGCTGCGCGTGGTTCCCATCGGCAGCGCGCCGAGCCTCTACGAGAACGACCCGGAGATTTTTCTTTCCACCATCGACCCTGCCGATATCGCGCCGTTATTTGCCCCTCGCGCGCGCGGCGCGCACAAGGGCGATTTCGGGCATGTACTGGTAGTCGCCGGCTCGACCCCCAAGCCCGGAGCGGCGATCCTGGCGGGCACGGCGGCCTTGCGCGCTGGGGCGGGGTTGGTCACCGTGGCCACCACCGCCCGCGCCGCCGCGGTCGTCCCCGCGCACACGCCGGAGCTGATGACCGAGCCGCTTCCCGAAACCGACTGGGGGACCGTCTCGCCCGCCGCCTTCGACTACCAGCGCTTTGAAAACATCATCGCCAAGAAGGACGTGATCGCCATGGGCCCCGGCCTGGGGACCAACGACGAGACGCGGAGCTTCATGCGCAAAGCGGCGAGCCTCTGCGGGGCGCGCCTGGTTCTTGACGCCGACGCCCTTGATGCCGACGCACTCGCCGCCGGCATTCTCCGCCCCGGCGCGGTGCTCACGCCTCATCCCGGCGAAATGGCCCGGCTCACCGGTCTTGCGACCGCCGAGATCCAAAGCCGCCGCGTGGAGATCGCCCGGGACTTTGCGCGCTCCCGCGGCGTCTACCTGGTGCTCAAAGGCTACCGGACCCTGGTCGCCCTGCCCGACCGGAATGATCGCCGGGTTCCTCGCCGAGTTCCCGCAGGCCCCGCCGGAGCAGGCCATCGCCGCCGCCGTTTATCTGCACGGCCGCGCCGGAGAGCTGGCCGCGCAGGAACTGGGAGAGCAGTGCGCGCTGGCCACCGACCTGCTGCGCCACCTCCCGGCGGCCATCGCCGGCGTCGTGGAACAATAGGAATTTCTCAAAAGCGCACGCAAAGACGCAAGGAAGGCAAAGAGATCTTGGCGTGCTTGGCGCCCTTTGCGTCTTTGCGTGAGAACGATGCCCGAGCAGATCTTTCTGACGCGTTCGGAAGACGAAACCATCGCCGCGGGCCGGGAGCTGGCTTCCAAGCTGCGCCCCCCCGCCCTGGTACTGCTGATTGGCGACCTGGGCAGCGGCAAGACCACCCTGGCCAAAGGCATCATCAGCGGCCTCGGCGCAGCGCCGATCGAAGACGTCGCCAGCCCCACCTTCACCCTGATCCACGAGTATGGCCGCCAGCCGAAGGTCTTTCATGTCGATCTGTATCGCCTTGACCGTGTGCCCGAGCTCGAAACCCTCGGCCTCGACGACCTGTGGGACCAGAACGCGGTGGTGCTCATCGAGTGGGGCGAGAAATTCGCCCCGCAGTTGCCGGAGGAACGCGTGGAAGTGCGTCTCGAATACCTGAGCGACCAGGAGCGCCGCATTACAGTGGTTTGGTAGGATGGCAGATTACGACCTATGGAAACGCAACCCCAACCCTGGGCCCTGATCCTGGGGTCGAGCAGCGGCTTCGGCGAAGCCACCTCCATCGAGCTGGCGCGAACCGGGATGAACATCTTCGGCGTCCATTTCGACCGCCGCGCGGCGCTCCCCCACGTCGAGGAGATCCAGGCCCGCATCCGCTCCTTCGGCCGCGAGGCCGTGTTCATCAACGCCAACGCGGTGGATGAGGAAAAGCGCAAGGAGATCATCGAAACCATGCGCGCGCGCGTCACCGATCCCGCCTCGCCGGGGACCGTGCGGGTGCTGCTGCACTCGATCGCCTTCGGCGCCCTGGTGCCCTATGTCGCAGCCCAAGGCGAAAAAACCGCCACCAAGGCCCAACTGGAGATGACCAGCGACACCATGGCCCACAGCCTCGTCTACTGGGTTCAGGACCTGGTCAACAACGGCCTGCTGGCGCGCGGCGGCCGCATCTACGCCATGACCAGCGCCGGCGGGACCCGCGCCATCCCCTCGTACGGCCCGGTCTCCGGGGCCAAGGCGCTGCTCGAGTCGCACATCCGGCAGTTGGCGGTTGAGCTCGCGCCGTTTGGCATCACCGCCAACGCCGTCCGCGCCTGGGTCACCGATACTCCCTCGTCCCGCAAGATTCCGGGCAGCGAAAAGCTGTTCGAGTTCGCCGCCCTGCGCAACCCTTACGGCCGCCTCACCACCCCGGAAGACGTGGCCAGATGCATCGCCGTCTTAGCCCATGAGAATACCTACTGGATGACGGGAAAC
>JACQDI010001013.1 GCA_016201195.1 Acidobacteriota bacterium
CAGAATCTCGACTGTGTGCTGCCGGGGGAAAATCAGCACCAGCGGGCGCTCCCCGCGTTCCTCGCATCGCGCAACAAAGCGATCGATCAGGCGGGTCAAGATGAGGAACGCTTCCGAGGATTCCTGGTAGAGGTGATAGGGTTTATACCGCCGCAGCTCGTCCTCATAGGTGGGCCGGATTCCCATGCGGATCAGCAGCCCTCCGCGTTCCAGGAAAAAGGGTCCGTGTCGCAGAACGGTCCACAGCGCCGGCCACCGCAGGCGCCGCGGCCCGCCGAGAGTCCCTTCGTTGTAGCGCGGCCAGTAGTCGAGCGCCCGCAATGAATCCACAAACGCGGGGTCGAGCAGAAGGTGGGCGTCCTCGGGCCGGGCGATAGGATTCGGCTCCAGGCGCAACCCGTCGCCGTCCACAAAGAAGCGCGGCTTCGGCGGGCCCCAGTCATCCATGTAGAAGGCCCGGTAGATGTTTACAACGCGGGCGATGTTTTCATCCAGTACTCCCAGGATCGTGCACCGGGTCTTGACCTTGGTGCGCTGATACTTCAGCAGCGCCTGGTCGGGGCCATAGCCCGCAACCCCGTAGTTGAGACACGACCACCCGGTCTCGCGCTCGATCACCGCCTCCCAGGTCTCCGTCTCGCCCACGTCGGATCCGAAGGTGAAGCTGTCGCCGAAGGCCTTGATCTCATAGTGCGCTGCCTCTGGGTAGTGACCTCGCCGGGCCGCACCCAGTCGGTTCTTGTCCCCGGCAGGAATGTCCCACCCGAGCTCCGGGTCGTAGCTGTGGGATATCCAGTAGTCGAGCCGGTGCGGCTCGACCGCCGAACGGTCGTAGAAAATGCGGCTGCTGTCGAGGGCCTTCAGGCCAAAGTAAAGGACCGTGTCGGAAACGAGCAGAGAGACAGCGAGCAGGGCCACGCGGCGAATCACGCGGCCAATCCTCGATAGACTCTCTTGAGAACGTCCATCTTTTCGGGATCTTCCGCCACGGCCCCGATGGTAAACATCATCACGCCGGAGGCCCCGCCCGACAGGCCGCCGCGCAAGGCGTGCTCAAACTCCCCCGCGCTCACCTTGTGGCCGTGGGGGTCGCTCCACGCCTGGACGATCGGCCAGACCTTAACGCCTCCCACCGTCGCGGCCAGCCACTCCACGTTCTGCCGTACCCATTCCACCGGGCGGCCCGAACGCCCGTGATACACCATGGGGCTGAGGACGTCGAAGACCTTGGCCAGCGCGGGCAGATCGAGGCCCAGAATCCGCCGCCGCGCCCCGTCATGCTCGTCGTCGCGCCAGGCGCACTGGAAATTGCCGAGCAGCATCTTGGGCGCATGGCGCGCCAGCACCGCTCTCACCCGCCGCGCGAAATCCACGACGATCGAGCAGCGCCACTCGCGCCACGCTCGCTCGTGCCTGCCGAGGATGTCGGCCGCGCCCGAAACATGCAGGCCGGTGTCTCGCCGGAAACGCTCCAGACAACTCGCGTTGAAGCAGGTTTCGGGCAGCCCGGGCTGCGGGTCCTCGAACTGGGCGTGCCAGTGCATGTAATCGAGCCACACGCCGTCCAGCGAATACCTGCTGACCAGCTTCTCCAACTCCGCCAGCCGCCACCGCAGAAACTCCTCATTGGTAGGACACACGCCCAGGAACCACGTCTGCTTCGGCGAAGGCTTCCCGGTCTCGTCGACGGGCCAGGCGTCGGAATGCCGGCCGTCCTTGAGCCACCCGCTTCCGTTGAACGCGGCGAACTCGGCGAACACGCGCGCGCCCTCCGCCCGGGCGCGCCGCAGAAGCGCGTCGTCAATGGCGCCCGAACCCACGAGCACGGCGTTGATCCCAAATTCGTCAAGCCGCGCCCCCCGCTCCCAGAATGGCTTCGGGCTTGAGTAGGCACCAAGCGTGAGCGCACCCTTCCCATCCGCCAGCGCCGCCGCCGGCAGGCTCAAGAACTCTCGTCTCCGCATCTTTCGTATGATGCCATGCGCCACAGGCCACAAGCCACAGGCCGGCTTCGTTTGACACCCCCCTCCCCCAGATGCTAGATTGTGGCATTCAGCAGCCTTCCTCCATCGTTGCCTATGGAACCCGCAGGGGCGACTGTAGCCCTCCAAAAGACTCCGCTTAACTCCGTCCACCGGGCGTCCGGGGCCAAAATGGTTGATTTCGGCGGCTGGGATATGCCGGTCGAGTATTCCGGCATCATCGACGAGCACCTGGCCGTGCGCACCCGCGTAGGGCTGTTCGACGTAAGCCACATGGGCGAGATCGAGGTCCGCGGCCAGCAGGCCCTGCAACTGGTCGAGTTGGTAACCCCCAACGCCGCCTCGCAGCTCAAAGACAACCAGGCGCAGTATTCCGCCCTGCTTTATCCCCAGGGCACCTTCGTCGACGACGTGCTGGTCCACCGTATGGCGGCCGACCACTACTTTCTCTGCGTCAACGCCTCCAACCAGCGCAAAGACTACGAATGGATCGTCGCGCACAATCAGCTCGACGCCGAGGTGGAATACGCAAGCGAGAAGTACGCACAGCTCGCCGTGCAGGGGCCGCAGGCGCTGGCCACCGTGCAGAAGCTCACCTCGGCAAAACTCGAAGACATTCGCTACTACTGGTTCACCCGCGGCGAAGTGCTGGGGATTCCGTCGATCATCGCCCGGACGGGCTACACCGGCGAGGATGGCTTCGAGCTCTACGTGCCGCCCGAGGAGGCCGAGCGCGTGTGGAAGGCCGTCCTCGAGGCAGGCCGCGAGTTCGACATCCGCCCCTGCGGCCTGGGCGCCCGCAATACGCTCCGTCTCGAGGCAAAAATGGCCCTCTACGGCCACGAGATCGATGCTTCCACCACGCCTTACGAAGCGGCGCTGGCCTGGATCGTCAAGCTCGACAAGGGCGACTTCATCGGCCGCGACGCGCTGGTGAAGCAGAAAGAAAAAGGGGTGGCCCGCAAACTGGCCGGGTTCGAGATGCGCGGCCGCGGCATCGCCCGCGACGGCTACCTCGCGCGCGTCGGTGGCGAGCCGGCCGGCTACGTCACCAGCGGCTCCCCCGCACCGTTTCTGAAGAAGAATATCGGGCTGTGTTACCTGCCCGCCTCCAGCACGAGCGTCGGGCAGGCCATCGAGATCGAGATTCGCAACCAAGCGGTGGCCGCCGAAATCGTGCCCACGCCATTTTATTCCCGCAAGAGGTGATCGCCCATGTATCCGGAAAACTATTACTACACCAAAGAGCACGAGTGGATCAGCGTGGCGGGCGATACAGGCACCATCGGCATCACCCACCACGCCCAGGACGCCCTCGGGGACATCGTCTACGTCGATCTGCCCAAGGTCGGCGCCAAGCTCGTTGCTTCCAAACCCCTGGGCTC
>JACQDI010001014.1 GCA_016201195.1 Acidobacteriota bacterium
GCAAGTGTGGACCAGAGCACCAATGCGGGGGCAGTGTTTGTGTGTACGGCGCCGCTCAGCGCGGGCAGTTTCACGGTGCAGGCGGCCATCATGTCCAGCCTGCCACCCACCAACGCGCAACAGCCCGATCAAAGCATCGGAGCCCTGATCTTCGCGGTGGGTCCCTCTGGCGACGTGCAGACGTTCACTGCTCCGGGACTGAACGCGGGTGTGACGCTGTATAGCTCGCTCAACGCCACCACGACCGTGTTTCGGTAAGCTTCCGGCTGGCCCACCGGATCGTAGAAGTGGATCGTGGAACGCAGGCCCTGAGGAACGGGGCCCACGATCTACGATCCACAATCCAGCATGATAGCCATGTTCTCCGGCCTCCTGCTCTCCGCGCTGGTATTCACTCACGGGATCGCCAGCGGTGACGCCCGCCCGGGGAGCGCGGTGCTGTGGACCCGGGTCGACCGGGCGGCCGAGCTGACCGTCGAGGTCTCGACCGATCCGTCGTTCCAGCGCATCACCCTTTCGCGAAATGTTCCGGCTTCAGCCGAGAGCGATTTCACCGCCAAGGTGGTGGTCGAGCCGCTGGAGCCTGGCCGGACGTACTTCTACCGCTGGCGCGGGGAAGCGGTATCAAGCGATGTCGGAACCTTCCAGACGGCCCCGCGCCCCGATGTTTCGACCGGCGTCCGGTTCGCCTTTTCCGGCGACTCGGACGGCTCGCTCTCTGGCGGAGCGCCCGCCTACAACCACTTCGAGGCCCTCGACGCCGCGCGGCGCGAGAACCTCGACTTCTTCGTTTACCTCGGCGACACCATCTACGCCGATTCGGCGTTCCGCGCGCCCGCCTCCACCCTGGAGCAGTTTCGCGACGCCTACAAAGTAAATCGCGATCTCCCCGCCTTGCGCGACCTGCTGCGGTCCACCTCCATCTACGCCATCTGGGACGACCACGAGGTGCAGAATGACTACCAGGGCCAGACCGTCGACCTGGCGCTTTACGCCGCCGGCCGCCGGGCGTTCCTCGAATACATGCCGCTTCAGGAATTCTCCTTCCCGGATCGGAAGTACTGCGCCGGCGATCCGCTGTTCCGGCTGTTCCACTGGGGCAAGGACATCGACATCCTCATCCCGGACGAGCGCTCCTGCCGCAGCGCCAGCGCCTTGGCCGCCTGCACGCCGCCCGGAGGCACGCCCGACCCGGCGCCGACCCTGCCCTCCGTCTTCCGGCTGGCGGCCGGCCTCCCGCTGTCTCCGCCGCCGGGTTGCCTGGAGGCTCTCGCCGATCCGTCGCGGACCATGCTGGGCGGCTTCCAGAGGCTGGTGCTGAAATCCGCTCTCCTCTACTCCAAGGCGAAGTTCAAGTTCGTGATCAACGAGGTCGCCATCCAGGAGATCTATGCCCTCCCGTACGATCGATGGGAGGGGTATCAGGCCGAGCGCAGGGAGATCCTCAGCTTCATCCGCGATAACAACATCGGCAACGTCATCTTCCTTACCGCCGACGCGCACGCCAACCTCATCAATAAGGTTTATGTCGACCGCTTCCGCGATCCCACGCCGGTGGCCGACGAATTCGTTACCGGCCCCATCGCCACCCGCACGCTGCAGAGGGATCTCCAGGAGACGATCGAGATTCCGCCCGGAGCGTTTTCCGAGGCGCTGGAGCTGGTCGGCGTGAGCTGCGCCAACCTGGACGCCTATAGCTACGGCCTGGTGGAGGTGGACGCGCAGGCCGGAACCGCCACCATCACCCTGAAGGACGACCAGGGGAACGTGCTGCGGAGCCAAATCAACCCGGGTGTGGCCTGCGTGAAGACGATTGGGCCGTAGGGGTGATCCGGGCTTTCTGCGTTTCGATCAGCCGCTCGACCTCGGCCAGGGTGGGCATGGCCTCCGAGCAGCTCAGGCGGCTGACGACGATGGCTGCGGCGGCATTGCCGTAGTGCAGGCAGTCCCCCACGGTCATGCCGCGCAGCAGGGCGTAGAGGAACCCGGAGGCGAAGCCGTCGCCCGCGCCGATGGTCGACGTGACCTTGACCTTGTAAGGGCTCAAGAAGACCTCGGATTCGCCGACGCACACCCTGGTCCCCAGTTCGCCCATCTTGGAAACGAGCATGGGAACGCCGGCATGCCGCAGCAGGGCCACCGCTTCGTCGAGCGTTTCCGCGCCGGTCACCAGCTTCAGCTCCAGGTCGTTGCCGATCAGAACATCTACAAACGGAAGCGCCAGGCGCACGGCCAGGCCGGCGTCCTCCGGACGGCGCCAGGACATGGAGCGGTAGTCGACGTCAAGTACTACGCGGGACCGGGCCCGCTTGGCCTGCTCCATCGCCAGGTAGGTCGATTCGCGCGAGGGTGACGCGCACAGCGACGTCCCGTTGGTGATGAACATCTTGCCGGAGGCGAGATACTCCAGGTCTGCCGGGCCGAGATCCACTTGCGTATCGGCCGGGTCGCGGCGGTAGAAGACCTGGGGAAAACGGTCGGGCGGCGAGACCTCGGTAATAGCCAGCGAGGGAAGAAAACCGGGGGCGGTCTTCACATGCGAGGTGTCGACCTTTTCCGCGCGCAGGAAATCGAGCAGGAACTGGCTGAGACTGTCGGCGCCCAGGGCGCCCACAATGCCGACCTGGGCGCCGAGCCGCGCCAGGCCCACAGCCATGTTTGCGCTCGAGCCGCCCAAGTAGCGGGAGAAGCGCCGGACCTGTGGCAGCGGGACGTGGGGCTCTTCGGAGTAGAGGTCGTAGCCGATGCGGCCGAGGACGGTGACTTCCATATTGGCTAGAGGTAGTATCGCTCCTTCCTCCGGGAGGGCAGGTAGCTCTCCTGCGCCGCTCGCACCGACTCGCTCTCCGACACTTCGGCAACCGGCACGTCCCACCAGGATTCGTAGCCGGGCACGCGGGCGTTAATGTCGGTCTCGATGACCACCACGGACGTCCGGTCGTGCTCCCGCGCGGCCGTCAGCGCCTCGCTAAGC
>JACQDI010001015.1 GCA_016201195.1 Acidobacteriota bacterium
CACTATACCAGCCTGCCGACGGAGCATCCGCCGGTCCCGGAGAGCTTCAACTGGGACCTGTGGCTCGGGCCTGTGCCCGATCGTCCCTATTCCCCGCACTACACGCACGCGGTCTTTCGCGGCTGGTACGAGTTTGGCGGTTGCAGCATCGCGGACATGGGCAATTACAGCATGTGGCCGATTTATGCGGCGTTCGATCTGCCGATTCCGACCACGGTCCAAGCGGACGTGACCGCACACTGCGAAATCGATGCGAACGGGGTGAGCCGGATCCGGCCGAACGAGTTTTCCTTCCCCCAGTGCAACAAAGTTCGTTTCACGTTCCCGGCCCACGGAAATTGGGGCCCGCTCACCCTGTACTGGTATGACGGAGGAGTAAGGCCGAACCTGCCTGAAGAACTGGCGGCGGAAGGGAAATCCCTGCCGGGGACGGGAAGGATGTTTGTCGGCGACAAAGGAATAATTCTGGATAGCGCAGTTATTCCTGAGAAGAAGATGCGGGACTACTGGCAGGCCAAAGGGATCACTCCACCGGCTGTCCAACCGGGCGCCCGAGGCGGCAGAGGCGGTGGCAGCGGGGCCGGACGCCCCGCCGAGGAATGGGTAACGGCCTTCAAGAACAACCAGGAGTCGCCCGGAGATTTCCAGAAGGCGGCTGCCGTTACGGAAGGCCTCAACCTGGCCGCCGTCGCGTCACGCGTGAGCAGAAAGACCTTCGCCGGAGGGGGAGGCCGTACCGCGCCGCTCCTGCTGTGGGATGCTCAAAACATGAAGTTTACGAACGTCGCGGAGGCGAATCAGTATCTCTCTCGCGACTACCGCGACGGGTGGAAACTATAAGGCATACCATTCAGGCGAAGCGCCGTCGCATCCGGACCGGCTCTATTGCGCCGTCCGGCTCACAGCAGCCTGGACCTCGACGGCGAAGACATAAGTAGGCCCGAACATGTTGGAGCGGAATACCACCCACTTGTGGTCCGGCGTGAAGCTTACGTTGGGCTCCAGCCGATACTGGTGCCGCGACATGTTCACCAGGCGCTCGGCGCGGAGCGCACCCGGCTGGACGAAGCTCTTGTCCTGGATGCCGCGATTCTGGATCCTCTCGGGGCGGAACAGGTAAATCCACTGGCCGTCGGGCGCGCGCGCCACCTGTCCCCGATCGCCGCCGTCGCCGCAGAAGAGCTTGCCGTCGCGCGACACGTTGAAGTGGATCGACCATTCGTTGCGTTGCAGGTGATACCAAGTGCGCTCGCCGGTGTCGAGGTTGTAGGCAGCGAGCCAGAAATCCTCGCCCCGCGGCGTCTGCAGATCGTACCAAATGGTCTTCCCGTCGGCGCCCCAGAACTCGTGTCCGAAGATCTCCATCGCCATCGTGCGGGTGTGAATCTTCTGGAGCCCGGCGCCGTCGGTTCGGATCGTCCAGATGCGATCGACCTTGTGCCAGGGTCCTTCGTGGCAGAACATGAGCAGTGTCGGGTCGGTGGGAGAAAAGAGCAGATGGTTGAGCCAGTCGTTGGCTTTGTGGATCGTCTTGACCTCCCCGGTCTGGACGTTGAGGGTGAACAGCCCCATCGGGAGACGGGCGGCCCAACGTTCCTCCATCATCTGCCCCTTGTTTCGCGGCTGATCGAGAGGGTGGCTCTGCTGGGCGCGGTTGCCGCGGTAATCCTGCCCTTCGCCTTCGATGTAGGCGCCGGCCAGCAGAGTTTCATCCGCGTTCACCGTGGCGATGGAACCGCGAGGCGGCAGGACGCCGATCCGGCGGGTGTCGCCCGTATCCACGTCGGTCCAGAAAGCGGCGCCGTCCCGGAGGTAATAAACTCGCGTGGTTTTCCGGCCGGCGTCGATGAGACGCACCGGCCCCTGCACCACCCGCCTGGCCTGATGGGTGTTCAGATCGAGAACCGAGATTCCCTCCGGCGTCGCATAGACCAGCCTCTTGCCGTCGGCCGTGTAGCCGTTCTGATTGAAGTAGAGGCTGGCGCTGCCGGGTTCGACCGTGAGGCGAACCACGCGGTGCCCGGTGTCGGGATCAATCCAGGAAGCGGGCGGGTCGCCGGTTGCCGCCGAGGCAGGCGTGGCGGTCTGCGCGAGCAACGGCAGCATGGCGGCAACGAGAAGGCATGCAAGGAATCGGTGCAACATGAACCCATTCTATTACTTCGCGATGCGAGATGATTGTCGACTGTGGGCAAACTGGACTTGCCCCCAAAATTGAGACAACCAGTTAAGACTCAAAATTCAGCGAATGGAGAAGAGTCATGGGATTGTCTCGACGGAAGTAGTCCAGGAGGTGCTCGACGATGGCGGCAGGAAGGTGGTCGTCGTGAACATCCCCAAGGGGGATCAGCGTTCGTACAGAACGAATCGTGGCCGCTATTACGTCAGAAGTTCGTCCGGCTGCCAGGATGCTTCGCGCGGGGACCTCCTTCGATTATTTCAGGCAACGGAAAGCCTCTATTACGACGAGACTCCGCTTCCCCGGCTCGGCGTCCAGGATCTGGATCTCGACGCATTTGACCGCTATGTGGATCAGACGCGTCAATTGGACCTCGGCTTGGACCGAGATAGGCTGCTTTACAACTGGGGGCTGCTATTGGACGGTCATCCCACAATCGCCGGGATCGTGCTCTTCGGTCGCGAGCCCCAACGTCACCTTCCTTTTGCACAAATCAACGGCGCCCGTTTTCCCGGGACCGATACCGCTGTCGAACCATCTGATCGTAAGGACTTCACAGGGCGCCTGCTCGACGTGATCGACGAGGCGCATAGATTTTTCTACATCCACCTCCGTGTTCCCCACGAGATCCGCGGCTTCCAACCCGAGCCGAAGCCCGAACTCCCTGAAGAGGCGCTGAGAGAAGCGATCGTCAACGCGGTCGCCCACCGCGATGACACGGTACACGGACCCGTTCGGCTATTTATTCTGGATGACCGCGTCGAGATCCACACGCCGGGGAAACCTCCAAACACGGTGACCGAGGAGGCAATGCGGGCTGGGGTGCACGTGGTCCGCAACCCCGAATCTACGCGCGACTCTCGGACGCAGGCCTGGTGACGCGAGCGGGGACAGGCATCCGGCGAATTATAAAGTTGGTGCGCGAAGCGACCGGTAAAGAAATTGGGATCGAGGTTAGGGAGTTTGAGGTGCTGCTGACCATCCCGCGGAAAAGCTTAAGCTACTGAATCTCGCATAATAGAGTGACAAAATACTCTGGCTGGCTTACAATGGGGGCATGCCACCCCCTGTTGCTCCGCGACGAGACTTCCCCGGAATGGAACAGCGGCGCAAGCGTGCTGCCCGGTTATTCGCCGCTGGCAAGATGATTCTGGCGGCGATCGCGCGAGAACTCCAGGTTAGCCGCCAGAGTATAAGTCGCTGGTACGAGGCATGGAAAGGTGGCGGCGCCGGCTCGCTGCGCGGTGCGGGACGGGCAGGCCGCAAGCCGAAACTGGACAAGAAGCAACTGCAGGTGGTGGATAAGGCACTCCGCCAAGGGGCACGGGCACACGGTTTCAGCACGGATCTGTGGACCCTGCCGCGGGTGGCGAGCGTCATCGAGGGGTTGACGGGAGTGCACTACCATCCCGGTCATGTGTGGAAGATTCTGGGGGCGGCGATGTACTGGAGCCTGCAACGGCCCGCCAAGCAAGCCAAAGAGCGCAACGAAGAGGCACGACGGCAATGGGTCGCGGAGCGGTGGCCGGCGGTAAAAAAAACGCCAAGCACCGAAAGGCGTGGATCGTTTTCCAGGACGAAAGCGGCATCTCGGAGCGACCCTCGGTGAGAAGAACCTGGGCCCCGAAGGGAGAGACGCCGGTGTTGATCCACGCCTTCCACTGGAAGAAGTTGTCGGTATGCGCGGCGCTGGGCTACCGCTGGGACGGTCGGCGCTGCCGACTCTGGTTCCAAACGCGGCCGGGGAGCTACAACGCGGAGAGTCTGATCGGGTTCTTGAAGGATCTCAAGAAGCATCTCCGCGGCCAGAAAGCCCTTCTGGTATGGGATGGGTTGCCAGCGCACAAGAGTCGGGAGAGGAAACACTACCTGGACACCCAGGGGACTTGGCTGCGAGTGGAACGGTTGCCTGGTTACTCGCCGGACCTGAATCCGGTGGAGAGCTTGTGGGGCAACCTCAAGGGGCAGGAACTTGCCAATCGATGTGCGGAGAACTTAGGGGAATCGGAAACAGCACTTCGAAGCGGGATGGAGCGGGTTCGCCAATCCGGCCGCCTGCCATTTGCTTTCCCATCACGCCGGCCTTTCTTTTTGACCCGTATTGTCACTGTATTATGCGAGATTCAGTAGGGGCCGGAAGGCGGCACTCGTCATCGTCGCTGTAGAAAAACGCGGCCGTGCAACCGGCCGCGCTCGGATGGCGGTGATCCCAGATTTCAAAGGGGCCACTCCGACCACTTTCCTTAAACAAAACGTGGCCGCAGGTTCAACGCTATACACCGACGGTCTCAAAAGCTTCACCGGGCTACAAGAAGCTGG
>JACQDI010001000.1 GCA_016201195.1 Acidobacteriota bacterium
CCGTGCTTGCTGATCATTACGGGATCGACGACGAGGGGGAATGACGCGCGGCGGAGGGCGTCCGCGACGGTCTCGATGATGGCGGCGGTGCCCAGAGCGCCGGTCTTGGCAGCCTGGGGCGGGATGTCGGAAACTACGGCCTCGAGCTGATCGCGGACCAGGCGCGGGTCCAGCGGCTCGACGGCGTCGACGCGCTCGGTGTTCTGCACGGTGAGCAGAGTAACCACACTCATGCCGTAGACGCCGAACTGGTGGAAGGTTTTGAGATCCGCTTGCAGGCCGGCACCGCCCGAGGGGTCGGAACCGGCGATGGTGAGCGCAACCGGTTTCATCCCTCCCATGACATCTTCCAGAAGTCGCGCTCGTGGGTGAGCACGGCGTTGAAATTTTCCTGCGCGGCGTCGTGGGGATGCTGTTCGGCGAGAGCGCGGAGGCGGGCGACGTAATCGGTGAAGGCGGCGCTCGACCACCGCTCGATGAACTCGGCATAGGGCCCGGCGGGCTCGAGCGCGCTCCAGGCGGCGAGGTACGAAACCTCCACGCCAAACAGGATCGCGAGCAGCACCGGGTAGGGCTGGGTGTAGGCGGCGCGCATCAGGAAGTCGATGTAGGCGCGGCAGGCTGGGTGGGGCGCGATATCCAGGTTGAGGCCGAGGCGGGCGGCGTGGGCTTCAAACCAGCCCATCTCGCCGTCGAGGGCGACAAGGCCCGAGATGAGGGGTTGGTGACATTCGCGCGGGGCTTTGGCGAGGGTGATCGCCTGGTAGGCGGTGAGACCCTTGGCGAACAGGTAATCCTGCGAAAGCCAGCGGCGGAAGGCGTCCTGGGGCAGTGTGCCGGCGGCAGCCGCGTCGAGAAATGGCGAGCGGGTGGCTTCGTTCCACAGCGGGCCGGCGTTCCGGATCAGCGGCGCGTCGGTCATCGGCGGCCTCCGGGGAAGCGGGCTGGGTCGAGCGGCCCGATGGGCAGATCGGTTTGCGCGGTGGTGATGAGGTCGGCAAGGATTTTGCCGGTGACGGGGGCGAGCATGATGCCTTTCTTGAAGTGTCCGGCCGCAACATAGAGACGGTCGTGGCCGGGGACCCGGCCGATGACGGGCTTTAGATCCTCGCAATAGGGACGAAAGCCGGACCAGGCGCAGGCGGTGGGAGCATCGGCGAGCGCGGGAAGCAGAGCGTTCATTTCTTCGCGGATGGATGCGAGGTCGGCGGGGTTGGTGCCGCGCTCGAAGCCGGCGTCCTCGACGGTGCCGCCGCCGGCGATGGGGCCCTCGGCGAGCTGCCAGTAATAGTAGCGCGGGCCGACGATGGTGTGGCGCAGAAATGGCGAGCGGGCCGGGGTGGCCAGCAACTGGCCGCGCATAGGCTTGATAGGCGGGCGCCATCCCAGGGCGCGGGTAACGATCGGGGTCCAGGCGCCCGAGGCGATGACGGTTACACCGGCGTCGATCCCCCCGCGAGCGGTTTCCAGGTGAAGACCGGCGCTCGATACCTCGGTGTGCAGGCAAAAGCGGACCCCACTGTTCTTCAGATGAGCGACCAAGGCGGCGCCCAGCTTGGCGGGGTGAACCTGGCCGTCGTCGGGATAGAAGACGGCGCCGGCGGGCTGCTCGGTGAGGGCCGGTTCGAGGCGGCGCAGCGCGGCGGCGTCGACACGCTGGGCGCGGAATCCGGCTTGAAGGGCGGCGTGCATCCACTCTTCGTTGGCGCCCAGCTCGAGCAGGCCCGTGCGGCGAATGCCGGCGGGGAAACGCACGGCCAGTTCGTCGTAGAGGCGGCTGCTGACCTTGGCCAGGGGGGCGAGGGGGCCGAGCTCGGGACTCTGCTGGCTGAACCAGAGGCCGCCGGCGTTGGCGCCGCTCGCTTCGGCGAGGGCCGTGTCGCGGTCGAGGATGCAGAGATTCGACACGCCGGCGAGCGAAAGGTAATAGGCCGTGGCGAGGCCGATCATGCCGGCGCCGATGATGGCGACGTCAGCGGTCTTGGGCAGAGGGTCGGAGGCGGCGAGCAGCCGGAGCTGGGACTCGTCGAGGGTCTGAAACCAGATGGAAGATTGCATCTACCTCGATGATACTCTTTGAGCACTTTCAGGCGGTGTCAGGCCTCCGTCTGCTGGTGTGGCAGCGGCTCAGGCACTAACAGCCACCGGTTCGGCAATCCGTTGATTCGGCAGAACTTATCGAGCGCCAATTGGCGCTTACTCGCTTCTGCCACGGGCTGATCTAAGGCAGGGGCGCTGAAAAGTGCTCGTGGACGATGAGCCACTTGCCCCCGCGCTTCTCCCAAATTGCAGTATGCCGGGTATCGGTCTCGATAGTCTTGCCGTCCTTCATATTTGCGGAGAAGTGGCCGGTCACAGTCGTCCAGGCCAGCTTGCCTCGGCGCGCCACCTTGAGATCGTCCTTCGGCGCGATGGAGCCGCTCGCCATGTGGTCGAACAGGTTCTTCTTAACGCCTACTTTGTATTCCTCCCACCCGGTGTACTTGAGCGGGGCGGCGTCATAGAAAACCAGATCGGACTCCTTGGCGTAGAGTGGCGCGGCGTTATCGGCATTCATGGTGCTCCACGACTTGTAGTAACGATCGATGAGCGCCTTGAATTCGGCGTCCTGCGCCGGTGCGACAGGGACGCCCGCCAGCAAGACAAGCCAGACGGTGAAAAAGAGTTTTCGCATGAGAGAGCCTCCATCGGGCCCTATCATAGGCTGCGCCTCCGTGTGCGTCAATCGCACCGTGCTGGCCAATTGCACTCTCGGGGAGAAGAGCCGATACTGTGAACCATATGAAGACACATTGGGGAGAAGTCGAAGTTTGTGACGCGCACGCGCATCTTTTCTCGCGGCCGTTTTTCCGGGCACTGGCGGGCGGGAAGGAACCGGACGCGCTCGGGGAAAAGCTGGGATGGCAGATCCCGGGCGAGGACGCGACGGAACTGGCCGGGCGCTGGGTCGAGGAGCTGGACCGGCACGGGCTGAAGCGGTCGGTCCTGATCGCGAGCGCGGCGGGGGATGAGGGATCCGTGGCCGACGCGGTACGCGCTTACCCGCAACGGCTGATCGGGTACTTCATGCTGCATCCTCTGGTGGACCACGCGGTGGAGCGCGCGGGCCGGGCGATTGAGAGACTGGGGCTGAAGGGGATCTGCCTGTTCCCGGCCATGCACAAGTTTTCGGTGCAGAACGAACAGTTGCACCCGATTTACGAGCTGGCCGCCGGTCGCGCGGTGGTGTTCGTACACATGGGGGTACTGAGCGTGGGGGTGCGGAAGAAGCTGGGTCTGCCTTCGCTGTTCGACATGCGGTTTTCGAATCCTATCGATCTGCATCGGGTGGCACTCGAGTTTCCCAACGTGAATTTCGTGATCCCACATTTTGGGGCCGGATATTTCCGCGAGACGCTGATGGTGGGCGACCTGTGCCCCAACGTGCACGTGGATACGTCGAGCAGCAACTTATGGATCCGGTACGTGCCGGGGTTGGGTGGCCTCGAGGAGGTATTTGCCCGGGCGCTGGAGGTGTTCGGCCCGAAGCGGATCCTGTTCGGGTCGGACTCGTCGTTTTTTCCGCGGGGGTGGAACGCGGAGATTCTCGAGAAGCAGGCCGGGGTGCTCGAGCGGTTGGGAGTTAGTGCCGGGGACGCGGCCGCCATCCTCGGAGGAAACCTGGAACGGTTGGTGGGGTGAGGCTCTGGCA
>JACQDI010001001.1 GCA_016201195.1 Acidobacteriota bacterium
AAGATCGCGCACGACGCGGGCCTCGATTTGAAATACAGCCTGACCCCGTCGCTGACCCTCGACGCCACGCTCAACACCGATTTCGCCCAGGTGGAGGTGGACGAGGAGCAGGTCAACCTGACCCGGTTCGACCTGTTTTTTCCCGAGAAGCGGCCGTTTTTTCTGGAGAATTCGGGTACGTTCGAGTTCGGCACTGCGCGCGAGGTGGAGATCTTCTTCTCCCGCCGCATCGGCATCTCCTCGACGGGCGACCAGGTGCCCATCGACGCCGGTCTGCGCTTGAGCGGTAAGGCAGGTAAATTCGACTTCGGCCTTTTGAACATGCACACGCGGCGCGTGTCGGACGTCACGCCTGCCAACAACTTCAGCGTGTTTCGCCTGAGCCGGGAGTTTGCCAACCGCTCCTCGATCGGCGTGATCGCGGTCAGCCGGCAATCGACCACGCACTTTGACGGCGAGCGCCCCTGGAACCGCACCTTCGGCGCCGACGCCAACTTCGGCTTCGGCCGCCACGCGAACCTCTTCAATTACTTCGCCAAGAGCCAGTCGCCGGGTCTGACCGGCAGCGATCACACCGCTGCCTCCTCCTTCGCGTACGACGACCTGCATCACCGCATCAACCTGGGCTACAACGAGGTCGGCAAGAACTTCAACCCCGAGGTGGGCTTCGTGCGCCGGGTCGGCTACCGCAAGCCGACCTTCGGTTACCGCTACACGCACTACCCGGAGGGCGAGCACCTGCGGAGCATTTTCCCGCACTTCCAGTGGAACAGTTGGTACACGCTGGGGACCAACGACAAGGAGTCCGGCTTCCAGCACTACCACCTCGACACGCGCTGGCAGAACGGCAGCAGCCTGGGCTTCGCCTGGAACCGGAACTTCGAACGGCTCGACAAGCCGTTCGAGGTTTTTCCCGGCATCATTATTTCCCCGGGCCGCTATGGCTATAGCGAGGGGGTGCTCAACTACGGGACCGATCCCACGGCGCGATTCTTCACCCTGGGCAATTTTTCAGCGGGACGGTTTTACGGCGGAAACATCCGCACCATCAACTTCAGCGGCGGCTATCGGCGCAGCCAGAACATCACCTGGACCGGCAGTTACATCCGCAACTTCATCCACCTGCCTGAGGGGAAGTTCACGACCGACCTGGTGGGATTGCGCTTCAACTGGTCGTTCACGCCCAAGAGCTACCTCCAGGCGTTCACCCAGTACAATAGCCAGGCCGACCAAGTGGGGGTCAACGTGCGGCTGGCCCTGCTGAAGACCTCGAGCACGGGCTTCTTTCTGGTCTACAACACCCGCGTCGCGACGATGGACTTCCTGGACGCACACGAGGCCGAGCGGCGCACCCAGAGCCGGGCGCTGTTCTTCAAGTTCAACTACTTGTTTGACTTCTAGTCAACTCTTCCTTCTCGACGAGTACTTCGACAGCGTGTCGATCAGCACTTGCGCCGAGGCCGGGGGCTTCTCGCCTTCCAGCAGAACCTGTTTCGGCGTGACCTTCTTGCCGTAGATGACCTTGTTGTCGTTTTGGTCCTGGCGCAGCGTGGCGCCGTTCAGCGAAACCCCGGCAAACAGGCCCCTAGAGCGCGAGTAGGAAAGAATCTCCGCGTGCATCTGGGCGTCGGTCTGGGCTTCGGCCGTGCGGCCCACCGGTCCGGCGGCCACATTCAGGTCGGCGCCTAGGGTGAACCTGCTGCTGAGCAGCTTTTCCACGCCCCGCTTGTTCATCACCAGCATCACCACGTCCACCGCCGTGCCGCCGATCTGGAGGCCGAAGCTGCCACCCTCGATGCGAATGGTCGAGGGTCCGCTCCATCCCTCCCCGTTGGCCGGGCGGCAGGAGATCACGCCTTTGCCGTACTTGGCGCCGAATCCGAAGCCGGCTTTCTTTAGCGAAGGCACAATAGCCACGCACTCGGACCGGTCGAGCAACTCCTGGGGAATCGAGCGCTCCTTGATGCCCATAACTTCGTCAAACACGGCCGCCGCTTCCTTCACGCGCTCGACCTCCTTGGGATCGGAGCCGAGCAGGCCGCCGGCCGCCACGAGCAGCAGAGTTATCATCCGTAGTCGCATCCGTTCTCTCCTCCTCAGGTCTTGCCCAAGAACCGCAGCCGCACGGTGAGGGCGCGGTGTTGCCCGCCGGCGTAGGTCAGGAATCCTGGCGAGTCAATGTTATTGTTTACCACATTTGGGTTTTTGTGGTTGGTGATATTGTTGAAGCCGGCCCGCCAGGCCCACTGCTGGTGCAACAAGGTGAAGCGCCGCTCCAGGTGCAGGTTGAGGCTGAAGAACGCGGGCAGACGGCGGGAATTCGGCGGGCCGACCAGTTGCGCCTCTTCATTGACCACGCGGAAGGGGAAGCCGCTGCGGGTCTCCAGCCAGTAGGCGACGCTGAAATTGCGGAACAGCGCCGGCCACCCGGGCGGCGCCGGCAGCGGCGCCCAACCCCAGGTCTGAAAGCGATGGGGCGCATCCCAGCGCAGCGGGCCCCCGGCCTGCTGGGCGAACAGCGGGTCCTCCAGGCTGAAATCGAGCACGGCGTCGGAGCGCGCCGAGGAACGCGTATAGCCGGCTAGGAATTCGTACTGCCGGTGAAACGTGCGGCGCACGGTGAAGTCGATGGCGTGGTAGCGGTCGTTGCGGGCGTTGAAAAGCCCGAAGCGGTTGTGGCCGTTCGAGGGCGCCATGGGCAGGAAGGTGAAGCCCCGGCGCCCGTGCTTGTTGACGAAATTGACGCGCCCGTAAAAGCCTCCCCCCAGCGGGCGCTCCGCCCCCAGGCTGAGATTGCGATAGGCCGGCGCCCGCAGCCGCCTGTCATCTACCAGGAAGTAGGTTTCGAGCGGCCCGGCGGTAGGGCTGCCGTCGCGGCCGTAGAAGTACGAGATGCTGCGCTGGTCGAGGTGCTGGCTCAGCGTGCGCAAGTTCAGCGCGTCACGGAAAATCCCGATGCCGGCGGAGAGCTTGGTTGCGCCCAACCACCGCGGCGCGAGCGCGATCGCGAAACGCGGTGAAACCAGCGGGTCGCGCACCAGTTGGTCCCAGTCGGCGCGCAGGCCGGCTTCCACGCTCACCCCCTCCCGCGGCGTCCAGTGATCCTGCAAGTAGAGCGCGGTTTCGAAGTTCCGGCGGCTGAACTCGTTGGGACCGGCAAAGGAAACCAGCCGGGCGAGGCTCATGTCCTCGCGCCGGACCTCGTAATCGTGCCGGTCGACAAACTGGGTGAATCCGGAGCGCGTCACATCGGTCCCGCCCTTGATCTCGTGCCGGCCGGCTCCCTCGAAGGCTGGCAGGTAAATATTGGCCAGCCACTGCTCGCGGCCGCTCGACAGCTTTGAATCCACGAAGTAGTTTCCCGAGCGCCCCTCGGGGGAAAAGATGTAGGTTTGCTGGCCCTGGGGGATCTCACGGCGGAACCCGCGGCTCAAGGCGAAGCCGAACTCCAGCAGGCCGCCCGAGCCGAAGTAAACCTGGTCTTTCACGCTGTAAAGATAGAAGCGCTGGCGGTGGTCGACGGTGGTTTCGAGCGGGCTGAAGTAGTCCAGGCCGTTGCGTGGCGCGGTCAGGTAGTTGAGCAAGAAGCTGCCGGTCAGGATGTTGCCGGGCTGCAAATTGACTTGGCCACGGATCACGTCGCCGACCCGCCAGCTCGAAGTACGGTCCTGGCCGCGCGGCAGCTCGTCGATCACGTTGAGGTCGTAATAGGTGTCGAAACCGTTGGAGAACCAGGTCCGCCCCCGCCGGATCGGCCCCGACACGGTGGCCCGCGGCGTCCACTTGGTGAGCACGAAGTTCTTGTGATGCTCGAGGCCTGGCACGAAGTTAGTGGCCGAAAAACGAAAGCGGTCATCGCCCATTCCCGTCTTGAGGTCGACCGAGCCGGCCGAGCCCTTCCCGGTCTCCGCGGCGAAGCGGGTGGTTTGCAGGTCGAGCGAGCGTACGGCGTCGATGGACAACCGGGCGTCGAACCTGCCGTTCACCGGATCGGTGATGTTGAAGCCGTCGAGCGTCCAGTAGGTTTGATCGGCCGCCCCGCCCTGCACGTGGATGTCGCCGCGCGTGTCCTGGATCACGCCCTGAAACATGGGCAGCGCGTTGCGCAAGTCATGAGCGGCGGCGAAAGGGACCTCCAGGATCTCGATACCCGTCAGCTTCTGCTGAGCGGCAGGCTGCTCTGGGTCGATCGCCGGCGGGGAATACACCACGTCCACCTGCTCCACGAACTCCCGCTGATGGTTCAGCACCAGAGTCAGCTCGTTTTCACCCTCGCCGACCCGTATGCGCTGGTTCTTTAGGGCAAAAAACCCCTCCTGGTCGGCCGAAACCAGGTACTCGCCCGGGGAAGGTGTGTTCCACGTGAAACGGCCGGTGGGGTCCGAGCGCACAGGCGGAAAGCCGGCGATGGCCACCCGGGCGCCCGCCACCGCCACGCCGTTCTCGTCCACGACCCGGCCCAGGATCGCCACGTCCGCGCGGGCCCCAGGCAGGAGGCTCAGGATAAGACTCAGCAGGAAATACAATCGGCCGCCGTACAGCATGTCAGACCCGCACCCGCTAACGGACAGGCGCCACCATCATAGCATCCCGTGGGGTGAGCCTTTGGCCCGGGCCGAAGATGCAGGGAGGTGAGACGCCGGCGCGTGCCGAGGCGCTGCGGGAACAGCCGCCCGGCAGGCTCGCGGATGATCTTGACTTGTAGGTCGAAGTGAGGTGTAATCAGGGGCGTTGCCGTCGTGAGTTTCCGGTTTTCGGGAGGGTCAGGCGCACTCGGTCGCCCGACACCGAGCCCGCAGGTCGTAGCGGCGCCGGCGGTGCTGACACGGGACGGGGTCGAGGCTGGGCTGGATGATCCGGAGCCGCCGGTCGTCCTGACACGGTGGAGTAGCCCACTACCGACGTTTTTGACTGCTGCGCGAATGTGCAGTAGCTTAGAGGTTGGGAGTGCATGGTCGGATACTGAAGCGAATACGCGAGTTGGTGGTGTCGACGCCGATACTGTCATGACGACACACGCCGACGAGGAAGCCGACGAAGATGGCTTAAGCGTTCTCGACATGGAAAGTGTGATCCTTACGGGTGCAATTGTGGAACGACAAAGGGATCGTGAAACTCACAAGAGAGAGGCGACGCTCCGATGCGAGAACTGCGGTCGTGGCGGGGCCCAGTTACGACATGTGACCCGAAGCTACGGTAAGGGCCCCGCTCCAGCCTGTTGGTTGTCGAGAACGTCCCCGTTGTGAGTTGCCCTCACTGCGGCGCGACGTACCTCACGGCTGAAACCCTTCACGAAATGGACCGTATCAAGGCCCGCCGGCGCAGCCTTGCCAGGCAGTGCAACGTAGCCGTCGCCGAGTTCGTTTAGCAGCGGTTCAAAAACCCCTGCCTAGCAAATTAAGGATTCCTGTCGCGCGTAAGCGGCAACAGGGCGCTGCAGGCGACGGCCAAGAGCAGGCCGACAAAGTCCCGCCGGTGCGGCTGATACAATGAGCCCGGAGCATGTTCGGAGATCAGGTTCACGCCGGAGGCCGTCGATGACCTGCGTACGTACGGCAAGCAGGAGCGCAAGTGGATTATGGTATGGACGATATCGAATCGTGCCTGAAGCATGAACCGGGTCGGGAAACAAGAGACAACAAGAAAGAAAAGAAACTCAGGCCGAACCGACTGGCGGAGAGGGAGCTTAGGGTCGACCGTTTCCGAGTTTTTTACGACATCGACGAGGGAGCGGCTTTGATCAAGATTGAGGCGAGGGACACAAACGCGGGAACCTCCTGTACGTTCGGGGCGAGGAAATCCAGCTATGAAGACGATTGCCATCTCGCGCTGCGCTAGGAGCGTCCAAGCGGTCCTCAAGCGAGCACGCCGGGAAAACGTGATTCTGAGATCGCCGGAAGACGAGGAGTTCATTCTTGCCGAGGTCGATGACTTCAATCGCGAGATCGAGCTGGCGCGGCAGAACCGGCGGTTGATGAAGTTTCTAGATGCTCGTGCCCGTCAAACCAAAACGGTCTCGTTGGAAGAGGCCAAGACGCTGCTGGGCTTGACCGAGTAGCGTGGCGTGAGCCAGCCGTGGCGCACGGCCTAACAAAGGCGCTGCCGGCGACGGCCGAAAGCAGGCCGCGCCAGGTCGTCAGGCCGACCGGCGGAGGCCACCGGAGGCGCCGTAGGCGCAGGCGCCTTGACAGCCAGACCGCTTCTCGCTATCATTAGCACTCTATACAAGAGAGTGCCAGAGCGGGCCGCGGGCCCGATTCGCGTAACCAAATCTATATCTGAGGACGTAGAAAGGAGATCAACATGAAATTTCGACCGTTACATGACCGTGTGCTGGTCCGCCGCATCGAGGAGGCGGAGACCGTGCGCGGGGGCATTATCATCCCCGACACAGCCAAAGAGAAGCCCCAGGAGGGCGAGGCGATCGCGGTAGGCAATGGCAAGGTGCTCGACAACGGCCAGCGAATCGCGCTGGAAGTGAAGGCGGGCGACCGGGTGCTGTTCGGCAAGTACGGGGGCAATGAAATCAAGCTGGATGGCGAGGAGTACCTGATTCTGCGGGAGGACGAGATTCTGGCCATCCTCGACAAGAACGAAAAATCCGAGAAGAAAGGGAAGAAGTAGGAGGGACCAAACATTATGGCAGCCAAAAAAATCGTTCTGGGCGAGGATTCGCGCCAGTCCATTCTGCGAGGCGTGAATGCGCTCGCCGATGCGGTGAAAATCACGCTGGGCCCCAAGGGGCGCAACGTCGTGCTCGAGAAGAAGTTCGGCTCCCCCACCATCACCAAGGACGGCGTGACGGTGGCCAAGGAGATCGATCTGCAGGACCCGATGGAAAACCTGGGGGCACAGATGGTGCGCGAGGTGGCGTCGAAGACGAGCGACGTGGCCGGCGACGGCACTACCACCGCGACCGTGCTGGCGCAATCGATCTTCCGCCAGGGCATCAAGACCGTGGCCGCCGGGGCCAACCCGATGGCGGTGAAACGGGGCATCGAGAAGGCCATTGAGGCGGCGGTCGCAGAGGTCCAGAAACTGGCCAAGCCGGTGTCTGGCGAGTCCATCGCCCAGGTTGGCACCATCTCCGCCAACAACGACCAGACCATCGGCAAGATTATCGCCGAGGCCATGGAGAAGGTCGGCAAGGACGGCGTCATTACGGTCGAGGAAGCGAAGACCATGGAGACCGTGCTGGACGTGGTGGAGGGCATGCAGTTTGACCGCGGCTACCTCTCGCCCTACTTCGTTACCGACGCCGAGCGCATGGAGTGCGTGCTCGAGAACCCCTA
>JACQDI010000126.1 GCA_016201195.1 Acidobacteriota bacterium
CCTGGCGTGCGCTTTTTTTTAGAAGTAAAACTTCAACGCCATTTCGATATTCCGCGGTGACGTGATCGTGCTGCCGATGATGCCGAAGGTGCTCGGCGAGGCGATGTTGCGGTTGGGCGGACCGAAGCTCGAGTGGTTAAAGAAGTTGAAGAACTCGGCCCGGAAGTCGAAGTACTTGGCCTCGGTGACCGCGAACTTCTTGCCGATGCCGAAGTCCAGGTTGCGGAAATCGGGGGCCCGCTCGGCGCCGATGGCGGCGGTGCCGAACTGGCCGTCGGCGGGAACACCGTAGGCGCACTTCCCGTCGTCCACCCCCAGTTGCTGGCAGAAGGCATTGCCAGTGCCGAACCAGTTGTCGATGGATTGGCCAGAGTAGGTGAGCGGCCGGTAGCGGTTCGGCCGCACGTTGCCGCGCACTGCCTGGCGCGTCGGGTCCGTCGAGGTAATCAACGTGACCGGGAATCCGGAATGCAGGCTCACGATGTAATTCGCCGTCCAGCCGCCGAACACCAGGTCGGCGGCGCGGTTCATGCCCTTGGCGAATGCACGGCCCCGGCCCACGGGAAGCTCGTAAAAGCCAGCGAAGCTGAAGTTGTGCTTCGCGTCAAAAAACGACGGACCGCGGTTGCCCACCCGGTTGTAGGCGTTCTGCCAGTAGGCGCCCTCGGCATTGACCCCGCCGGATCCGTAGTAACCCAGGTTGTCGGTGAGCGTCTTGCTGAGCGTGTAGGAGGCCAAAAACTCCAGGCCGTGCCCCAGCCGCTTGCGGCCGCTCGCCTGGAGCGAGTTGTAGTCCATGGTCGCGCTCGAATCGGTGCCGCTGATGTTGGTCACCAGCGGGATGGCGAAGTTTAGCGGCCGGCGAACCTGCAAGGGCCGCCACGTGGAGGGCGGGCCGGGGTCGGGCAGCGGTTGGTTGTACTCGCGCGGGTCCACCAGGTGGCGGCCGCGCTGTCCCACGTAGCCGGCGTTCAGCGAAAAGGTCGGACTGAACTGGTACTCCAGCGTGAAGTTCCACTGCTGGATGAAGGCCGGGCGCAGCTTGGGATCCCACGCGCGGGGCTGGCCGGAGAGCTGGATCTGCGGGCGCACATCGGTGAAGCCGGTGCGGATGTCGCCTGGGGCGTTGGTGTCGTAGGTGATGTCGGATTCGAAGAAAAATGGCGGGTTGAGCGGGAGGCGCAGGTTGGCGCCGGTCCCCTCCATGAAGCTGGTGATGGCGTAGCCGGCGCGCACCACGAGCTTGTTGCGAAACGCGCTGGGAGTCCAGGCGAAGCCCAGCCGCGGCTCGAAGCCACCCCAGTAGGAGTCATACAGAGCGCGGCTATTCCCGTCCTTGCCGGCGAAAAGCTGCTTGCCGGTGATCAGGTCGATGCTCGACTGGCGGTCCGCCACCTCGTAGACCGGTTGCGTATACTCCCAGCGCATGCCCAGATTCAGGGTCAGGTTGGGGCGCATCTTAAAGTCATCTTGGAAGAAGAGGCCGACCCGGCTCTGCCGGTGTCCCCACTTGCCGCTGAGGCTGCCGCGGCCCTTGGCGCGAAGCTGGTTCAGCAGAAAATCGGAGAAGCCTCCGTTGGTGTAGGCGCCCGTGTAGTCAAAGCGGCCGAGCACGCCGTTGTTGCCCGCGTAATAGCTGTTCTGCCGGTAACGCAGCCACTGGAAGCCACCCTTAAGGGTATGGCGCCCGTGCTGCCAAGTGAGGTTGTCTCCGTATTGGAAGGTCGGATCGGAGCCGGCGCGATTGCTGGCCGCCGCGCCTACCCCGGTGACCTCGCCCAGACCCACGGCGCTTGCCCCCGGAATCGGTTGCCCGCCGGGAATGCCGAGTTTCTGGTTGCCCTCCGGGCCGAGCAGGCCGGTCGGGTCGATGGTGTTCGTGTTGATCACCACCAGGTTAAAGCCGATGCGCGCCTCGTTGACGATGGTCGGCGAGTGCACACGCGTCCAGGTGATGACCCCGCCGGTGGTTGGGGCCTCTGTGACGGTGGTCATCAGAATGGGCAACTGCACGCGGCTGCCGCCGCTGTTGTGCCGGGCGATGGTGAAGCGGCCCGACAGGTTGTCCTTGTCGGTGAGGCGCGAGTCGATCTTGGCGTCGGCCTGGTCGTTGCGGATGCTGCTGGCGCTGCTCGCCAGGTAGTTGCCGTTGACGCCAAGCGGGCCGGTGCCGATATTGTTCGGCAGCGGGTAGAGCCGCTGGTCAGCGAAAAGCGCCCGCGCTACCGGGCTGACGATGCGGCTCTGTGGGATCAGGTTGCCCGGAAAGCAGGCCGTGCGGTCGGCGACGGTGCAGTTTCCGCTCAGCAGCGGATCCCGGATCGGCGTGTTGGGCAGGAACGCGGACAAGTCGCCGCTGCGCCAGGCGGCGGGAGCAACCGAAGCCGTCGCCGGGCCGCTGTTCACCTGCCGCGTGCCTTCGTAATCCACGAAAAAGAAATGCCGGTTTTTGACAATCGGACCCCCGAGTGTCCCGCCAAAAATATTCTGCCGCAGGGCGCGCTTTGAGGCGCCCAACCGGTTGGCGAAGAACGAGTTGGCGTCCAGCTTGTCATTGCGCAGAAATTCGAACACGTTGCCGCGGAACTGGTTGGTTCCGCTCTTGAGCATCGAGACCACCGTAGCTCCCATGGCGTTGCCGAACTCAGCCGGGGCGTTCCCAGTGAGGATTTTGATCTCCCCGATGGCATCGAGGTTCGGGTTGTATCCAACAACGTTGCCCACTGTTTCGTTGGAATCGACGCCGTCGAGCAGGAAATTGTTCCCCTGCTCGCGGTTGCCGTTGACGTAGGGGCGGCCGCCGGAGAAGGCCCGCGAAGGCGAGTTGAACGAGCCGGGATTGGGCGTGATCGATCCGGGGACGAGCAGGGTCAGCGAGGCGAAACTGCGGCCGTTGATCGGCAGCGCCGTGGTGGTGGTGCCGGTGATGACGTCCCCGGTCTGCGTGGATTCGGTCTGCAAGATCGGAGCGATATCTACGATCTCGACCGACTGCGTGACCTCGCCCACCTGGAGATTAATGTCGACGCGCGCCGTCTGGTTCACCTCCAGCGTAAACGGGCCGAGCACCGTCTTCTTGAAGCCGGAAACTTCCGCGGTCAGGTTGTAGCTGCCCACCGGCAGGAACAAGAGGTTATAGACCCCGGCCGTGTTCGACGTCGTGGTGGACTCGAGGTTGGTGGCGCGGCTGACGGCCGTGACCTTCACGTTCGGGACCACCGCGCCGGTGGGGTCGGTGACCGTTCCGGTTAGCGCCCCGGTAATAGTCTGCGCGGCGACGGGCAGGGACAAGGCAAAGACCAGCAGCAGAGTTCTCGGTATCATGGCCGCCCATTTTAGCAGAACGCAAGAATGCCACAGAGACACAGAGGCACAGAGAAAAAAACGTCTTCTCGGTGTCCTCTGTGTCTCTGTGGCATTCTGGTCTTAGATGAGCGCCGCCATTATCGTCACCGGCAGCCTGAACATGGATTTTGTGGTCACCGTGGAGCGGCTTCCGGCTCCGGGAGAGACCGTCATCGGTAATCGCTTCCAGATGATCCCCGGCGGCAAGGGAGCCAACCAGGCCTGCGCCGCCGCGCGGCTGGGCGGGGTCACAGCCATGATCGGCCGCGTGGGCAACGACGTGTTCGGTGACCAATTGAAGGCAGGCCTGGCCGCCGCGGGTGTGGATGTGTCGATGGTGGCAACCACCCCGTCGGCGCCGACCGGCGTGGCGCTGATCTGGGTGGAGCGCAGCGGGCAGAATTCGATCGTCGTTGCCCCGGGGGCAAACCAGTTGCTGGCGCGCGGAGAAGTGAGAGGTTGGCGCAAGGTTTTTCGGGGCGCCCGCATCGCCCTGTTCCAGTTGGAAACGCCGCTCGAGACCGTGGACGCCGCTCTCGCCTTGGCCCGCGACGAGGGCCTGTTCACCATCCTCGATCCAGCCCCGGCCCGGCTGCTCTCGCGATCGCTGCTCGAGAAAGTGGATCTCCTGACACCCAACGAGACGGAGGCCGCGGCGCTGGCGGGCCGGGCTGCGCCAGCCCCGGAACTGGCCGCCGCCTTGCGCGGCTTTGGGGCGCGGGACGTCGTACTCAAGCTCGGGTCGAACGGAGCATTCTGGAGCGGAACCCAGTTCCCCGCCCACCCGGTCGAGGTCCGCGATACCACAGCCGCCGGAGATACATTCAACGGCGCGCTCGCCGTGGCCCTCGCCGAGGGCCGACCCATGCCCGAGGCCATCCGCTTCGCCAATGCCGCGGCCGCGCTCTCGGTGACCAGGATCGGCGCGCAGCAGTCCATCCCCACCCGAAAAGAAGTCGAAAAGATCCTGTAACCATCCGCAGCAGCAGCATGATCGCCTGCCCGAAGG
>JACQDI010001002.1 GCA_016201195.1 Acidobacteriota bacterium
GGGGGCGGATGGAGCAAGCGTCGCAAAAGATCTCCGGGCGGTAGGGGGTTTCTGTGTGGCGGAGGCTGTGGTGGTCGGAGCCGAGGCTGAATTGCAGGCCGGCTTCGGCCAAGGGGCGGATGGCGGCGACCAGGGCGTCACGCAGAACCGGTTCGTCCCAGTAACCGAGCATCGAGGAGTGATTGATCTCGATGTAGATGGAACTGTCGGCGAGCAGGTCGATAAGCTGCTTGTGCTCGTCGCCGTGAAAGTATTGGTAGTCAGCGCCGGAGATGGTTTTGGGATCCCGCGCGCGGCGCAAACCCTCGATGCGGGGAGAGAAGGGGTGTAGCAGAATCATGGGGACCGGAAGCTGCTTCTGGAGCTCCTTGATCTGGCGGGCGCGGTGGACCAGTAGCTTGCCGTCGGGTGGCCGCTTGCCCTTGAGGTGGCTGATGTGCCAGCCGACGGCCTCCACCTGTCGCATGGCGTCCCATTCGATGCCGGTGTCGAGCTCGCCCTCGTAAACCTCCCAGCCTGAAAAGATGAGCGCGTCGCGGCGTTTCTTCATTCGCTCTACGTCGTCGAGGAAGGCGCGGCGTCCGGCAGGACTGATGGGATAGTTGTCGAGGCGATGCCCGTCGCCAGGGCGGTAAAGCTCCAGATGGTCGACCATGAGGAGGGCGCGGCGTCCGGCAGCGACCGCCCGGTTGAGCCACCGCTCGATGGGCTCCTCGCGCTCCATGCCGCTGTGGAAGTGGAAGTCGAGCTGGTGGGGCTCCCACAACGCAGGCGCGGGCGCGGCGAAGGCGGCCGGGAGTTTCAGGACATCTCTTCGGGTCATTATCTTAACAATTCATAGTCGGCCGGAGTGTCGATGTCGCGCAATACGCCCGGATCATCGAGATCGAGCTCCACGGCGGCGTGGGCGCGGACCACGTCCTTAGCGCTGGCGGTTGGGGGCAGAGCGAGGATCTCGTCAAGCAAGGCCCGCGCGAGCAGAATGGGGTGCCCGCGGCGGCCCTGGTAGCGGGGGATGACGAGCGGCGCAAGGGCGCGCGCCAGGATCGCGTCGAGGGTCGAAGGGGCAACCGCCGGGTGGTCGACCAGCGTCAGCAGAGCGGCCGGGGCGTCGGCGGGCAGCGCGCGAATGCCGGTCTGAAGCGACGAGAGCTGGCCGTCCGCGTAGCGGAGATTGACGACGAACCGAAGACCCGGACGCGGGGCGATGGCGGCCTCGATCTGCTGTGCATGATGGCCCAGGATGACCACCACCGGCGAAACGCGAGGCAGGAAAAGGTCGAGGATGTGATCGAGGAAAGTTACTCCCTGCAAGTCGAGCAGGGCCTTGTCGCTTCCCATGCGGGTCGATTCGCCGGCGGCGAGGATCAGGCCCGCCGGCTTCACTTCAACATACCCTGAGCGAAGACCGATTTCGAGAGCGGGTTGAAGCCGGCCTGGGCGTTGCGGCGCACGGCGATCATTTCGGCAACCACGGAAACGGCGATTTCCTCCGGCGTGATGGCGCCCAGCTCCAGGCCCATCGGCGAGTGCAGCCGTTCGAAGCGCTCGCGGAGGACGCCTTCCTTCTCCAGTTCCTTGATCACGTTGAGCGTCTTGCGCTTGCTGCCGATCATGCCGATGTAGCGGGCCGGGGTGTCGATCGCCCACCGCAGCACCCGCATGTCGTCCCGATGCCCGCGGGTGACGATAACCAGGTAGGAGGACTCGTTGATCTCGAGTTTCGGGAAGACCTCTTCGTACTCGGCCGCGAGAACCTCGTCCACGTCGGGGAAGCGATCGCGGTTGGCGAACTGCTCGCGGTTGTCGACCACCACAGTGCGGAAGCCGGCCAGGGAGGCGAGCTTGGAGAGGCTCTTCGAGATGTGGCCGGCGCCGAAAATGTAGGCGCTGGGGATCGGTAATACCGGTTCGATGAACACGTCGAGCTGGCCTCCGCAGATCAGGCCGTTGTCGTAGGCGGCGTCCTGGCCCAGGTTGAAGCTCAGGTGGCGCGGCTTCTCGGTCTCCAGAACCTCGCGGGCGGCGTTCCAAACCTCGGCCTCCACGCAGCCGCCGCCGATGGTGCCGACCATGGAGCCGTCCTCGCGGACCAACAGCTTGGCGCTCTCGAAGCTGGGGATGGAGCCGCGCACCTCGACGATGGTGGCCAGAGCCGACTTCTGCCCGAGGCGCCGCAGGCGGACCAGCTCTTCGAAAACGTCCATCGCCTGACATTATAACCTGGGGAATTGAGAAATTGCGGCACTGAGGAATTGAGGAAGGAAGTTCCAAAATTTTCCGCGCGCCGGATGCTAAGATGGGCCTCCTATGAAAGCAGTTCGCATACACGAGCACGGTGGTGTTGAAGTGCTGCGCTACGAGGAGATTCCCGAGCCGCAGCCGGGACCGCTTGAAGTGCTGGTGCGGGTGAGGGCGTGCGCCCTCAACAACCTGGATCTGGCGGTGCGGCGGGGGATCCCCGGGCAGAAGATCCCGCTGCCGCATATTCTGGGCAGCGACGTGGCGGGCGAGGTGGCGGCTCTGGGAGAAGGAACGAGCCGGTTGACGCCGGGCGACAAGGTGCTGCTCGCGCCGGGGCAGAGCTGCCGGCAGTGCCGGGAGTGCGTCGCCGGGCGTGACAATTTCTGCCGCCACTACAAGCTGCTCGGCTATTTTCTGGAAGGCGGCAACGCCGAATACATCGCCGTGCCCGAGGTGTACGCCATTCCGGTTCCGGGGGACTTAAGCTTCGAGGAAGCAGCGGCGGTGCCGCTGGTGTTCCTGACCGCCTGGCACATGCTGGTGGGGCGGGCGCGGATCGAGCGAGGCGAGGAAGTGCTGGTCATCGGCGCCTCGAGCGGGGTGGGCAGCGCCGCGGTGCAAATCGCCAAGGTGCACGGCTGCCGGGTGATTGCCACCGCGGGCGGCGAAGAGAAGCTGGCGCGAGCGAGGCAACTGGGGGCCGACCAGGCGATCGACCACTACCGGCAGAACATCACCGACGAGGTGAAGCGGCTGACCGGGAAGCTTGGTGTGGACGTGGTGTTCGAGCACGTGGGAGAGGCCACCTGGCAGCACTCGACGGCCTCGCTCGCGCACCATGGGCGGTTGGTTACCTGCGGGGCGACCACCGGGGGCAAGGGGAACATCGACATCCGGCACCTGTTCTGGAAGCAACTATCGTTCCTGGGATCGTTCATGGGAACGCTGGGCGAGCTGCACGACGTGCTGGCCCTGATCGGGCGGCGCGAGCTGCGGGCCGTGGTCGACAAGGTGTATCCGCTGGCGGAGATCCGCGCGGCTCACGAGCGGCTGGAGAAGAAGGAGCAGTTCGGTAAGATCATTTTGGCTGTCTAGATTCCACCACTAAGACACCAAAGAGGATCAGTCAAAGGACGAACCACCCTGACTGCGGCCTGTGTTATCCTGACAGTCTAAATACCCCCTGACATGGCGTACCGTAGTGATTTCCCGCGAATCTGCGTGGCCTTGGGCTGCGCGGAAAGCGACAAGCTGGAAAAGTTGGCGGCCGAGGCGTGTGACTCCGGCGAGCAGTTTCTGGAGATCCGCCTGGACATGCTGGCGTCGCCGCCGCAGGGGATCGCGGTAATGTGCCGGCTTAAGGCGCGGCACCCGGAGGTCTTCCTGCTGGCCACCTGCCGGCGAAAGCAGAACGGGGGCCAGTTCACTGGAAGCATCGAGGAGCAGTTTCAATTGCTGGAGGCGGCGGTGGAGGCGGGGGCCCAGGCGGTGGATGTGGAGATCGAAACGGCTTCCGCCGCTCCAGCCGGGCTGGCGGCATTTCGGTTCCGGGCCAAGGTCGTGGTTTCCTACCACAATTTCCAGTGCACGCCGCCGCTCGAGCCGGTGCTGCGAAAGCTGGAGAAGACGCCGGCTGATGTATACAAGCTGGTGAC
>JACQDI010001003.1 GCA_016201195.1 Acidobacteriota bacterium
GTTCCCGGGTTCGGTACCAGTCGATGTACCGCCGCAGGCCCTCTTCGAACGAGATCCTGGGCTCCCATCCCAATTCGGTCATGGCCAGGCGGCTCGATACTTCCTTGCCGCTGAAATCACCCGGGCGGGCCGGACCCGAACGGATCTCCACGTCTCCCACCAGCTTTTGGACCAGCTCGGCGATCCGCCGGATGCTGACTTTTTCATTGCCGTCCAGGTTGTAGATCTTGTTGCGCCCGATCGGCTTCATGGCAAGCACATTCCCTTCCGCCAGGTCCTCCACATAGATGAACTTCCGGAACTGGGATCCGTCGCCGGCCACCGTGAGGGGCTGCCCCTGGAACGCTTTTCTCACGAAGATCGGAACCACGGCCCCGTCCCGAGCCCGCGGTCCATAGGGAATGCCATAGCGCAGAATGGTGACCGGGAGATCATACAGCTTGCTGTAGGATTGGCAGTAGTACTCCGACGCCATCTTGGTTGCCGTGTAGAGGTGCGCCGGCGCGCGCAGGGGCGTCTGCTCGTTGACCTGCTGTTCCGCCACCTCGCTATACACCCAGGTGGTGCTGCCGTAAATCATCCGCTGCAGCTTCGACCTTCGGGCCGCCTCGAGGACGTTGATGGTGCCCCGCGTGTTGATCGACTCCGAGTAGTGCGGATCCTCGTAGACGTCCTTTACGTCGGCGACGGCAGCCAGATGGTACACCACGTCCACCCCGCTCATCGCCATCCGCAAGGCCTCCAGGTCGAGCAGGCTCCCGTGGTAGAACTCGATATCGTTTCGGAACGCGGGAATGAGCATGTCGAAGACGCGTACCTGCACGCCCCGGTCGCGCAGCTTGTCGACCACGTGGGACCCGATAAACCCGGACCCCCCGGTAACCAGAACTCGCATGATTTATGCCTCCTTCGCCTCCGACAGCACCTTCTCAAGTGAGGTGACGATGTGCTCCAGCTCCATCTCGCTCAGCCCGGGGTACGACGGCAGGCAGATATGATGGCGGCTGATGTACTCCGCTCCCGGGAAGCCGTTCTCCGCATTCCCGCAGGGACCGGGATGCCCGCAGTTGCCTTCCTCTGGCTGTTGGGCGCGCCGGCGGCCGCAATAGGTGAGCCGCTCCCAGACCGGCTGGGTGTGACACAGCTCGGCGTAGACCTCGCCGGTGAGAGAAATCCCGTGTCTTTCTTGCAGGGTCTTCTTCACCTCGCCGCGGTCCACGCCCGGATCGAGGTAGATAATATATTTATAATATGTAGACACGGCGCCCGGCGCCAGAGCCACCGGGCGCAACCGGGGGAGGCCCGGCAAGCGGGAGTCATAGAAGGCGGCGATCCTGCGCCGCTCGTCGACGATAGAGGGGGCTTTCTGCATCTGCTGGACCCCCAGCAGGGCCGTAATCTCACTCAGCCGGTAATTGTGTCCCAGTTGGGAGCTGCGGTTGCCCAGGGCCGGGTCCTTGCCGTGGTTCCGTATGACCCGGATGCGGCGCGCCAGCGCCTCGTCGTCGGTGGTGACCATGCCCCCTTCCCCGGTCGTCAGAACCTTCGTCGGGAAGAAGGAGAAGGCTCCCGCTGTCCCCAGGGCGCCAGCCCCGCGGCCGTCGAGCGAGCAACCGTGGGCGTGCGCGCAGTCCTCGATCAGATGGATCCCCTTCTCCCGGCATAGCCGCTGGAGCTCGTACACTGCCGGCGTGACAATGCCCCCGATGTGCACCAGGATCACGGCCGCCGTCTGGCCGGTGAGGCGCCGCTTTACGTCGGCCACGTCCAGACACAGCGTTTCGGGCTCGGAGTCTGCGAAGATAACCCGGTTCCCCGAATGCAAAACGGCGAGCGCGGTCGCCAGGAAGGTATTGGTAGGAACGATGACCGATTGTCCCTCCACCCCCAGGCCGCGCAGGATCAGCTCCAGGGCGGAGGTGCCGTTGCTGCAAGAGACGGCAAAACGCGCGCCGCTGAAGGCGGCGAACATCTCTTCGAACCGGCTGGTGTAGGGGCCCATCGTCAGAGAGCCCGACGACAGGATTTCGCTCAAGCCGCTCGACAGGAACCGGATGTCCGGTTCCTCGAAGGGTATGCGCAGCAGTGGAATGTTCATCATGGGCGGCTCCGCGTGTTAACCGGCTACGGCCGTGGGGGAGGGCGCAGCGGGAGCGGGGGTCAGGTACCTCACCCTGCTGCGGCCCCCGCTCCACCGCACGTCCGGGAGCAGCGCTTCCCGTTTGAGCGCGATGCGATCCTGGTGCTTCCTCAAATCCTGGAGCATGATGCGGATCTCCGCCTCCACATCGCGGGTGGGCTGATAACCGAGGTCGAACAGGTGCTGGTGATCCGGGTTGTAATAGTGCTCCTCGGATTCTTGCCGCGGATTTTCGATGGGAGCGATCGGGGCCTCCAGGCCGATCTCGCCCGCTACCTTCTGCACCTTCAACGCCAGGTCGGTGACGTTGTACACCTCCTGGAACTGGTTGAAGACCCGGTACTCCCCGGCGCGGGCCGGTTTTTCGAGCGCCAGCGTCAGGCACTGCATGGAATCCCGCA
>JACQDI010001023.1 GCA_016201195.1 Acidobacteriota bacterium
CGCGACTTGCAGTTCGAATACCGCATGGGCAAGCTCTCCGACCAGGACTACGCGGACACCAAACTCGACCTGCAACGCCAACTCGCCGTCGTGCTGGGGGAAATCGAGAAAGTGAAAGGGAAGCCCGAGAAAGCTGCCCCCGCGCCGGCCCCTGCCGTCGAAAAGCCTAAGCCCATCTGCGTCTGCCCCAAGTGCGCCGCCGAATTCCCGCAACGCATGAAATTCTGCGGCGAGTGCGGGCAGCCCATTCCTGCTACCTCATGAGGAACATCTTCGCCATGCCGGGCCCTGTTGTTGCGCGGACACTCTTGTCTGCCGCGCCGAGACTCGTCTCGACGCCCGGGCCGACACCTCGACACGAGTGTCGAGGCGGCACGCAAGAGTGCGTGCGCCACAGGTCTCAGCCGCGCTGCCACACCTGCGGGGTGCATAACCGCTCCCTCTGGTCGCGGCTCGGAACCCCGAAGCCGAGCCGCGACCGTAGGGAGCGGTTGCCGGAGGTTGGGCTTACGGACGGCGCCCTTGCGAGACTCTTGATATGCCTCTTGTTGTTTGTTGCTCCGCTGCCCGCCGCTATCGAGGGCATCGTGCAGAACGGCACCACCGGCCGCGAGCAGGCCGGCGTCCAGGTGACGCTGATGAAGCTCGAGCAGGGCATGATGCCGGTCGGGAGCACGCGAACGGACGCCTCCGGCAAGTTTCGTTTCGTCCAGTCGGTCGCCGGCTCCGACGGCCAGCCCGCCCCCGTGCTGTTGCAGGCGGTCTACGAGGGCGTCACCTACAACCAGATGGTGCCTCCCGGAAGACGCACCGGCGATGTGCGGTTGACCGTCTACGCAGCCACAAAATCCGCCGTCCCGCCCGAGCAGCACATCCTGCTACTCGAACCCTCCGGCAAGGAGATGATCGTCAACGAATTCTTCCTCTACCGCAACCAGACCCAGCCTCCCGCCACCTACATCGACAGCCAGCAGGGCACGCTGCGCTTCTATCTGCCGCCGGCAGCCAAGGGGATCGTGCAGGCGAGCGCCACCGGGCCGGGCGGCATGCCGATCCGGGTGACGGCGGAGAAATCGGACCAGCCGGACGTCTACAAAATTTCGCTCCCCATCAAGCCCGGCGAGAACCGCGTGGATCTGACCTACCTGGTGCCCTACCAGTCTCCTCTGGAGTTCGAGACGCGGAGCCTTTACCAGGGGCTCGTGACGCGGGTCGCCGCTCCTCCCGGGGTTACGCTTTCCGGGGACGGCTTGCAGCCCATGCCGGAGAACCCGCAGATCAAGGCGTCGATCTACGCGATCCCCGAGGCCCGCACCTTCAAGCTGACCATCAACGGCGAAGGGCGACTCTCACGCGATCGCGATTCCGGCGACGGACAGGGCGGCGACAATATTTCCATCATGCCGGCTGCGGTGCATCAGCAGCTCTGGGTGGTCCTCGGATTCGGGCTGGCCATTCTGGCTCTCGGTTTCTACGCCCTCTACACCGCTTCGGGATCGACCACGGTGGACCCGGCCAAGACGGACCCGGCGCCGCGCAAGCGCAAGTCATGAGCGCCCAGACGCTGATCACGGTGCGCGGGGTGTGGAAGTTTTTCGGGGATTTCGCGGCGCTGCGCGACATCGACCTGGAGGTGGACCGGGGCGCGACGCTCGCCCTGCTCGGCCGTAACGGCGCCGGCAAAACCACGCTGCTGCGGATGCTCGCCGCGCTGTCCAAGCCTTCGCGCGGCAGCATCACCCTGGAAGGAGGCGAGCTGCGCAGCGAGGCCCAGCGCCGCCGCATCGGCGTCATCGGCCACGGCATCTGGATCTACGACGACCTGACCGCCGCCGAGAACCTGGAGTTCTTCGCGAGCCTCTACGCCATCCCTGACCCGCAGCCGCGCATCGACCAGTGGCTCGAAGCGACGGGCCTGGCCCGGGTGCGCAACAGCCGCACGCGCGAGTTTTCCCGCGGCATGCGGCAGCGCTTGGCCATCGCCCGCGCCTTCTTCCACGAGCCGGAGATTTTGCTGCTCGACGAGCCGTTCACCGCGCTCGACGATCGCGCCGCCGCTTTGCTCGCCGGGCTGATCGAGAAGGCCCACGGCGAGGAGCGCACCGTGCTGATCTCCACCCACCAGTTGCGCGAGGCGCTGGCGCTCGCCACCGACGTGGCCGTGCTCGACCGGGGACGTCTTGCCTTCCGCGGTCCCAACACAGCCGAGCTGCGGGCCGCCCCGGAAGACTTCTATCGCCGGCACACGGAGATCAACGGCTGATGGGGTTCCTCCGGTCGGCTCTGGCCATCACCGTCAAAGATCTTCGCGTCGAGCTGCGCAGCAAGGAAGTCATCAACGCCGCGCTTTCGTTCGCCTTGGTGATCCTGCTGCTGTTCAGCTTCACCTTCGACCCCACCGGCGAAGAAACGCGCGCCATGTCCGGCGGGCTGCTGTGGCTGGTGTTCAGCTTCGCCGGCGTGCTGGTGCTGAACCGCAGTTTCGCCCGCGAGACGGTGAACGATTGTCTCGACGGCCTGATCGCTTCGCCCGTGTCCGGGGCCGCCCTGTTCTTGGGCAAGGTTTTGGTCAACACCTTGCTGCTTTTGCTGCTCGAGCTGGTCTGTCTGCCCGTGTTCGGAGTGTTCTACAATGTGCCTTGGCTCGGCATTTTCGGCCAGCTTTTGCCGGTATTGGTGCTGGGGACCTGGGGCCTCACCGTGATCGGCACCGTCTTCAGCGCACTCACGGTGAATGTGAACCTGCGCGAGCTGATGCTGCCCCTGCTGGTGTTCCCGATCACCGTGCCCGCGCTGATGGCCTCGGTGCAGTTGACCACGCTGCTGTTCAACGGCCAGCCGGTCGAGATGCTGTGGTTTCGGGTGCTGGTGGGCTTCGATCTGATCTTTACCCTGCTCGGCCTAGCCCTGGTCGAGCTGGTGCTGGTAGGTTGACATGAGCAATCGAAACGAGGTTGTACTCCCCGCGATCGCCGCCGTGATGATTACCGCGGCGCTCTACCTGACCTTCGTCTGGGTCCCCACGGAAGCGACCATGGGGATCGTGCAGCGCATCTTCTATTTCCACCTGCCGTCGTTTTTCACCTCGGTGGTGGCGTTCACTACCGGCCTGTGGGCGGGGATCCGGTTTTTGATGACGCGGGATTTCCGCTACGACGATACGGCCGTGTCAGCCAACGAAATCGGGGTCATTTTCATCACCGTGAACCTGGTGAC
>JACQDI010001024.1 GCA_016201195.1 Acidobacteriota bacterium
CTGGTCTGGGCGACGAGCGTCACCTGGCGGCCCGCCTCCAGCCGGTAAATGCGGCCGTGATCGTCGGTTGAGAACAGCAGGCCTCCGGCCTGGGGCACCAGCGCGTAGACGTTTTCTTCGTTCGAGGTCCAGAGGGTTTCCACCGTGTTGTCGGGCGCAATGCGCAGCAGGGCCGATTTCTGCACTCCGGCGAAGCTCGGCGCAGGAACCGGGGCAGCTGGCGTGGCTTGCGGCGTTTGCGGCTTGGGCGCTTCCGGCTGGGGCTTGGGCAGCGGCGCGCCTCCTTGCAAGGGCGTGGCCGTCACGGTGATGGACTGCGTTACCGGGCTGATGACCATGTCGGTCGTGCCCGCCGCGCCAGCCTGCGAAGCCTTTGAAGCCGCGCCCCCCATGGCTGCGGCGTAGATGGTCCCATCGGCAGCGACCTCGATCGCCCGGATCTCGGCCAGAGGCGAATCGTAGAGCACGAACGCCTTATCCCGCGCGGTGATGCGGTACAGAATGCCGTTCGGATCAGTGCCCGCCAGCAGCTCGCCCTTGGCGTCGAGCGCCAGGCTGGTCACGTGGCCCTGCTTCGAGTCGAAATACAGCTCGCCCTTGCCCGACCGGTCGACGCGAAAGATCTTGCCCCGGTCGCCGGTGCCCACAAACAACGTCCCGTCCTTCGCGAAGGCCAGCGACCAGATGTACTTGGCCTGCGGCTGGAAGAACTCGCTCGCCTGACCGGCGGCGCTGATCTTGTAAACCTTGCCATCGGGGGAGGTGCCGGCGTAGAGCGAATTGTCCGGACCAACGGCCAGGGCGAATACCTCCGGCTCGGACGCCGTCCAGTAGAGCGCGCTCTTCCCGTCCGGCTCGACCCGGTAAACCCGGCCCCTATGGCCGGTACCTAAGTATACGGCGGCGGCGGTCCGGGCCACCGACCACAATAATGGCTGCTCCGAGGCGAAGACGGTCCTCAGTTCCGGGCCGAGCAGGAGGCGTCCTTCGCGGCTCAGGGAGACGTTGGTGAACGTACCGGGGAGGAAGTCCTTGTAGGTGGACATCTCCCATACCGCCGTGCCCGCGCCGAAAACGCAAAATCCACCACCGAGACACAAAGACACCAAGAAAACCAAACCTTGGCGGCTTGTTGTCTTGGTGGTTTGCTCGTTCATTCTTTTACCGTGACCCGTATTGTCTCCGTCCCCGAGACAGCGGTGCCTAGCCCGTCGATCTCCATCTCGGCGATCGTCGAAACCCACGTGTTGCCGACCCCGCCGGTTACGGCCGGCCCGGCCAGAAGCACGCTTTTGAGCGACGCCGGCGGCGATGGCAATTGCTCACCCTGAAGCTGGAACCCGCGGTCGTTGCGCCACACGCGCACATAAAGGTTCGAATTGCGGCGCAGTTGATTGATGGCCCGCACGAGCTGAGCGCCGTTGGAGGCTTCCCTGGCGCCGGCCGCCCGCTGGTCGAGGAGGTTCATCCAGTTGCCGTCAGCGAAGGTGATGTTCAGCACACCCGGCGCGATCGACGGCGGAATCTGGAACGGCGTTTTCTTCACCACTTCGCTCCCGTTGTCGCCGCGCAACGCGACGGCCAGCTCGATTGGCTCGCCGGGTCGCACCTCCCGCTTGGAGGCCCAGGCCCGCTCCAGCCGGAGCTGCTTCTTCTCGTCGAGCGACAGGATGTCCAGGCGCACCTGGTCCACACGCAGGTCCTGGAACCCGCTCTGCATCACGTAGGCCATGGGCGCGGCGGCGGCCAGCGCCACATACATGGCGATGTTGGTCTCTCCGGCATAGATATTGTCCAGCTCGACCGGCGGACGGCCCCCGCCGAACCGGATTGTCCCCCGCACCTGAAACGTGGACGGCCCCAGCGTCCTCTCAGTGGCATCAATACTCGAAAACACCGCCATCTGCAACAGGAACGGCGAGAGGAAGCGGTCGTTGACCATCTCCATGCGGTATTGCCGGTTGCCGCTGCGGCTCGAGTAGAGGTTCAGCTCCACGGGGATCATGCGCGGCCGCGCCCCGATCTCGCCGAAGATCCCGGTGGTGCGGTCCTGGCGGATGGTTCCCATCAGCTCGCCGGCGGAGGCGATCTTAAAGGAGCTGGCCAGGTTGGGCAGCAAAGCGATCACCGAGGCTCGCATGAAGGGCAGTTCGGTCGGCCCCGAGGAAAGGAACCGGTGCCCGAAGGCGTAGATGCGGTTGCCGTCGATGTGGGTGAGTGCGCCGTCGGCGTTCACGTTGAGATCGCCGCGCACCAGGCCCACGCTGATCATCGCTCCAGGCTGGAGCGTCCGCGGATCGCCCAGGGCGGACGAGACCGGACGCGCGCCGCCGCCCGCCCCTTGCATCGGTTCCAGGCCCAGCTCGCGCAGCGCAGAGGTGAACACGTCGATCGCGCGCGACGTGAATCCGCCGAGGTGAATCGGCGTGGCGATCGGCACGAGCTTAGGTTGCACCGGAACGGGATCCGAAGGCGAGGGCAGCAGCCGGATCTCCCCGGGCGGGATCCAACGCTCGACGCTCGCCCCGCCGGCGGTCGAAACCGCTTCCAGCGCCGCCCGCAGGGTGGCCGGGGGCGGCTCGGCGCGCTGCTCGAACGTATCGACCATTTCTGAAATCGGCCGGATGCCGGCGATCGGCTCGGTGGCGAACGGGAAGCCCAGGGCAAGAGCCCCCAGCAGTTTGCCGTCTATATACACCGGGCTGCCGCTCATTCCCCCCAGCACCCCGGTCTTGGCAAGGGGCCCGCCGGCCAGCCGGGCGAGAATGATCGATTGTCGCGGCCCGACGTTCTCGAGTACCCCGAGAATCTCCACCTGGAATTCTTCGACCTTGTCGCCGGCAAACACCGTGCGCCCCACGGCCTTCATCCCCGGCTTGACCTGGTTGAGCGGGAAAAACTCCGCCGCCGACAAGGGAAGGGCGAGACCGATCACCAATAGAAACTTCCGCACTCTGTCTTTATTGTAGCGCAGGGGGAGGAGCGTCTCACGCAAAGGAGGCAAGGAACGCCAGGAAACCTTTGCGGCTTTTGCGTCTTTGCGAGAGACCGGTATTTAACTGGGAGATTCAACCGGGCAGAGGCCGCGGAAATGGGGGCAGTGGAAGCAGTGCTGGCCGGGGCGCAGGGGGAAGACGACCCGCGCCTGGGCCTGGAATAATTCCTCGACTTTGGCGCGCGCCGCGTCGAGGAGGGGTGGATCGAGGGGGACTTCCACCGCCAAGTTCGGACGAAGGAAGTACAGAATCGCGCGCCGCGGACACGCGCCCGCCATTCGCTCGACGGCCAGCGCGTACAGGCGCACTTGCAGCTCGTATTCAGCGGCCCGTACCGCGGTCTCGCTCCCGCTGACCGCATCGGTCTTGTAATCCACAAGGACAATCTCGCCGCCTTCCTCGAACCACAAGTCCACGCGCCCCTGCAAGAGCCGGTCTTCAAG
>JACQDI010001025.1 GCA_016201195.1 Acidobacteriota bacterium
AGGAAGCTCGTGCTGCTGGGCGGCCTGATCACCGGCGCTGCCGATCAACTGGAGCGGCCATTCGGCAGCTCGCAATTCGCCAAGATCGTTCTGAAGGATCTATGGGGGTTGCCGCCGGCGCTCGATATGGAGTATGAGAAGCGTGTGCAGGAGGCGGCGCGGGATATTGTCAACCGAGACCTGGCTGAATCGGCCCACGACGCAAGCGACGGAGGGCTGGCGGTGACCGTAGCCGAATCCTCGTTCGGACCCGCGCGGGTCGGAGCGCGGGTTGTCCTCGGCGATGGCTCCATCGCGCCGCACCACCTGCTGTTCCACGAGGCGCCCTCGCGCATCCTGCTCTCGGTCGATCCGCGGAATCTCGCCGCAGTTCTGGAGCTGGCCTCCCGCCACGGCGTGGAAGCGCCGGTGACGGGCGAAACCGTAGAAGGGCAGTTGTCGTTCCGCCTCCACGGCCAGGATTTGTTTACGCTCTCCGTGGAGGCGCTCTACACTAAGTGGGCTGGAGGGTTGGAAGGATGAGACCCGATCGTTTCCACGAAGAGTGCGCCATCTTCGCCATCTACGGGCACCCGGAGGCGGCCAAGCTCGCCTACCTTGGTCTCTACGCGCTCCAGCACCGCGGACAGGAAAGCGCCGGCATCTGCGCGAGTGACGGCCGGCGCCTGGTATGCCGGAAGTCGATGGGCGCGGTGGCGGACGTGTTTACCGAGCCGGTGCTGGCCGAATTGGGGGGCGCGGCGGCGATCGGGCACACGCGCTATTCGACCGCCGGCTCTTCGGCGTATCTCAATGCCCAGCCCTTTACGGTGGAGTGCAACAAGGGCCAGATCGCGATGGCCCACAACGGCAATTTGACCAATGCCATCGAGCTGCGGCGCGAGCTGGACGCCGCCGGCTCCATTTTCCAGGCCACCAGCGACACCGAAGTGATCCTGCACCTGGTGGCGCGCTCGCGCGAGCGGACGCTCCCCGCCGCCCTGCGCGAGGCGCTGCTCCAGGTGGAGGGCGCCTATTCCCTGCTGGTGCTTTCTGAGAAACAGCTCATCATCGCCCGCGACCCGCGCGGCTTCCGGCCGCTGGCCATGGGAGTGCTCGCGCTCGACGGCGTCGAGTGCCCGGTGTTCGCCTCGGAAACCTGCGCCTTCGACCTGATCGGGGCGACGTACACGGGCGAGGTCGAGCCGGGGGAGATGATTCTGGTCGGGCCGGAGGGCATGGTGCGGGAGCGGTTCGCCCCCGAGCAGCCGCGCTCGCACTGCGTTTTCGAGCACGTCTATTTCTCGCGCCCCGATTCGACCGTGTTCGGCCGCCCCGTCCAGCAGTCGCGGGAGATGCTGGGGCGGCTGCTGGCGCAGGAATGCCCGGCCGACGCCGACATCGTGGTCCCCGTGCCTGACTCCGGAGTGGCGGCAGCGGTGGGCTACGCCGACGAGGCTCACCTGCCCTACCGCGTGGCGCTCATCCGCAACCACTACGTGGGCCGCACCTTCATCGAGCCTTCCCAGGCCATCCGCGATTTCGGGGTGAAGCTGAAGCTGAACCCGGTCCGCTCGCTCATCGACGGCAAGCGCGTGGTGTTGGTGGACGACTCGATTGTGCGCGGCACCACCAGCCGCAAGATCGTGCGCATGGTCCGCCAGGCCGGCGCCCGCGAGGTCCACCTGCGCATCTCCTGCCCGCCCACCATCTCCCCCTGTTACTACGGCGTCGACACACCCAGCAAGGAAGAGCTGATCGCCTCCAGCCACTCGGTCGAGGAGATCCGCGAGTATGTAGAGGCCGACAGCCTGGGGTATCTGTCGATGGAAGGCCTGCGCCAGGCGGTCACCGACACCGACAACCGCTATTGCTACGCCTGCTACACGGCCCACTATCCCACCGATTTGGTGGGAATCGAGGCGCTGCTCCAGAGCGGGGATCGGCGCCGGTAAAGCAAAAACGGCGGGGAAAGAATCAACCTTTCCCCGCCGTTTTGAAGTGCGATGCCTGCCTACTGCACGGTGATATCGACAGACCTTAGATTATACCCCTCGTAGGAGACCGTCACCGGCACTTTGCCTGCGGGCGTCCCCTCGGGGATGAGGACGTTAATCTGCCACACGCCGGTCAGCCCGGGGGCCAGACCGCTGAACAAGACCTTGGCGGGCAGGCCTCCGATTCGCACCTGCGGCAAGCTCGTGGTGGAGTAAAGCTCCAACCCCGAAGCCGGCGGCGTGAAATTGGCTGCGGCCTGCTCATCATCTTCCTCTCCAACGAAAAGCCCCGCAGCCGAGCCGAACAACTGCACCACGGTGCCACGCCCGGCGGGCTCGGCTCCGTTCGTGCTGCCGTCCTGGTTCAGGCCGGCCACAAAGTCAGGGTTGGCCAACTCCTCGCCAGGATCCGGCTGCAAATGGTATCCAATGTACGGCGTGTGCCCGAACGCATGGTTCGCACAGGTGAAATGGTGGCCGTGGTTCCCGGGCGCCGCACTGTGCCCGAAGCCATGCGATGTTGGGTTTCCATGTCCAAAGAGAAAGGTGTGCCCGTGCACGTGAGTGGCGCAGCCGGTGCCGCCAGCGAAACCGCAAGCCCATGCAATCAGATTGGGTGCATAGATGTTGTCGAAGTTGCCCCGCGGGGGATTTGGACCAGAACCGTTCAGGTAGTAGTCGAGTGGAATGGTCGCGTAATACACCAAACCCGCGCCCGACAGGTAAGAGAACGCCACGGCATGGGTCGGTTCGCCGCCGCGAATGAAGTGCACGGTGTTGCCAGCCGGCAGCGATGCGATGTTCGCGTAGCCGTGATCCGAGTATGTTCCGCCATCCAGGCTGGTGTTGTTTAGGGTTCCCGCGGGGCCATTCGTAATCGTGCTTGTGGTCACGATGTCGATATCGGCGGCGTTGCTGAAATCTCGCACCAGGCTAACGCCCCCGCCTCCTGGCAGTTGAGCCGCGTCACCCGTAACGTACCGGCTGTTATACACGAACCTGCCGCCGCCGGAGACAAAACTGCTGATCGATGCCGCCGCTCCCGAGAAGTCCGAGCTGACGCCGCTATTGCTGGCCTCGTCTACCCAAAGCACGTTGATCGTCGAGTAGTTGAACCCGGTGAGAGCCCCAATCGCTACCGGTGTGCCTCCAGCCGTTGTGATCGTCGAGGCCATTAGTGTGTCGGAGCCATTGTCGGTTCTGTAGCCCACAGTGCAGCCACCAGCGCCCCCCTCTGCAGCGCCCGCCCCTGCATGGAGAGGGGGAGGCGGCGGCGCCGGAGGAAAGTTGCTGTTGGTAGCTGAAGTCTGCCCCATCGCGATCCCTGTCATCAACAACAGACCGAGCAATCCCACGTCCGGAAATCTCTTCATTTGCTTAACACTCCTTTTCGTACGCTTTGACCTACACGCTAATCCCCTGCACACCTCAGTTTTCATGAACCAATCTCCTCTTCATCGGTGTTAGGGGGCCCCTCGGTCCCCGTGCAGCTTGGCCACCGGAGCCCTTCCCCCCTCGCGGACATCTCGGGCATCACCGACACCTCTACCGGACGCGGAGAGTCGTAGGATATACCACTAACCCGGCCAAGTGCAAGAAAATTATGCTGGTAAGCACCAGGGCGGCATCCCCCTGGCCCCCGGCTGCTGAATGGCGCAGCGTTGGCACAGGAACTAGTCGACAAGGCTCTGCGTTCATCTGGATCTTGGAGGCGGGTGCACCCTAACGCGCACGTCCGCTCTTGATAGGACGCGAAAATAGTACTATACCGAACCGAGCGCCTCGATGCAAGCAAAATCTCACTGTTTTCACTGCAACAAGACGTTCCGCTCGTCCAGGAGCTGGCCCGTAACCTGGAGTAAAATTAGCAGGTTACGCCGATAGCCGATGGACTGGCTCAGCAGGTCGCTCTCGGCGGTGGCCAAGTCGATCTGGGCCTGGAGCACGAAGAAGGCC
>JACQDI010001026.1 GCA_016201195.1 Acidobacteriota bacterium
CGGCGAGGCGCACGGAGAAATCGCCCTGCGCCGTGCGGACATCCAACTCGCTGTCGTCGCTTTCCCCCTCGAGCTGCACGATGACGCCGTTGGCGACCAGGGGGCGATTGGGGGGAATGATCGCGCCGCCGAACAGGCGGACCTGGTGGGTGCTCATCTTCCACCGGTTTCCCGGCAGCAGGGTGTCGTCGCCGTCGAATCGCCACGGCTCGACCGAGACGATGCGGGCGCCGCGCGCGGTAACGCCGCCGTCCCAGTTAGTCGCCGCGGTATCCCCGACGCCGAGCAGGATCCTCACACCTACGGCGGCGCCGGCGGGCGCAGCACCGCATAGCAGAACGGCCAGCAGAATGAATCGAGACATCGTTCCCCCTCGATTTGGTGATTTGTTGATTTGGTGATTTGTGATTGAACCGCGCTCCGCAAACGGGTTCTAAATCAACAAATCAACAAATCATAAAATCATCAAATTCCTTTGTGCTTTTTCAGCTCCAGCTTGGCCACGGCCTCGCGGTGCACTTCGTCGGGGCCGTCGGCGAGGCGCAGGGTGCGGCTGTTGGCCCAGGCGGCGGCCAGGAAGAAATCGTCCGACACGCCGCCCCCCCCGTGCACCTGGATGGCGCGGTCGAGCACCCGCAGGGCCATGTTCGGAGCGATCACCTTGATCATCGCGATTTCGGCCCGCGCCGCCTTGTTGCCGACGGTGTCCATCATATACGCTGCTTTGAGGACCAGGAGCCGGGCCTGTTCAATCTCGATACGCGACTCGGCGATGTCGGCGCGGACGGTCCCCATTTCGGAGAGCTTACGGCCGAAGGCCACGCGCGAATCCGCCCGCCGGCACATCGCTTCGAGCGCCCGCTCGGCCACCCCGATCAACCGCATGCAGTGGTGGATCCGGCCCGGCCCCAGCCTTCCTTGGGCGATTTCGAATCCGCGTCCTTCGCCAAGCAGGATGTTGGAAACCGGGACCCGCACGGTCTCGAACGTCATCTCCGCGTGGCCGTGCGGCGCGTGGTCGTAGCCGAACACCGGCACCAGCCGCCGAATCGTGATGCCCGGCGTATCGAGCGGGACCAGCACCATGGACTGCTGCTTGTAGGTCGGAGCCGCCGGGTCGGTCTTGCCCATGAAGATCGAGATCTTGCAGCGCGGGTCGCCGCCGCCCGAGGACCACCACTTGCGGCCGTTGACCACGTACTGGTCGCCGTCGCGCGCGATGCTCGCCTGGATGTTGGTGGCGTCGGAGGAGGCGACCGCCGGCTCGGTCATGGAAAAGCACGAGCGGATCTCGCCTGCGAGCAGGGGCTTCAGCCAGCGCTCCTTCTGCTCCGGCGTGCCGTAGCGGGCCAGCACCTCCATGTTGCCGGTGTCGGGAGCGGAGCAGTTGAACACCTCCGGAGCGATCGGGGAGCGTCCCATGATCTCGCACAGCGGCGCGTACTCCAGGTTGCTCAGCCCCGCCCCGTACTCGTTGTCCGGCAGGAATAGGTTCCACAGCCCCGCCGCCCGCGCCTTCGGCTTCAGCTCTTCAATGATCGGGATCGGCCGCCAGCGATGCTCCTCGACTTGGCGGCGGGCCAGCACTTCGTTGGGATAGATGTGCTCGTCCATGAAGGCGCGCAGGCGCTTTTCGAGGTCCTTCACCTTGCTGGAGTATTCAAAGTTCATAACCTGGATCAGCGTTGCACGAAGGTTAGAGTTAGAAATGCAACTTCAAGCCGAACTGAATGATCCGGGCCCGCTCGGCGTCGGTGATGGTGCCGAACTGCGGCCTGCCAAACGTGGCGGCGTCGCCTTCCGGGGGCAGGAAGTTCACGTTGTTCAGCACGTTGAAAAACTCCGCCCGGAACTCTATACGCTTCGACTCGCGAATGGGAATATTCTTCAGCACCGAGAGGTCCCACACGCTCAGGTACGGCCCGCGGTTGTCGGGCAGCGTGCGTCCAACGTTGCCAAAGGTGTAACGGGGCGGGTTGACGAACACAGCCGTATCGAAGTAGCGATCGAGGCGCTCTTTGACACTGCCGGGGGTGCGGCTCGAAATGCCCGTGCTGTTAGGGCGCTGCGTCCCGCCGAGAGAATTGGTGGTATTAGCGGCCGAGCTGACTGAAACGGGCATGCCGCTCTGGATCGTGGTAATTCCGTTCAGGGCCCACCCGCCGACTACAGCCCGAAGAAGTCGCCCTCCCGGCCGGAAGGGCAGGTCGTATTGGAAATTCACGACGAGGTGGTGAGCGACATCCAGCGACGAGAGCGCCTTATCGAGGTCTCGCCGGTTATGGTTTGTATATCCGGGGTAGGTCTGGCCGTAGCCTCCCACGGAAGAAAAATCGTCGAGCAGCTTCGACCACGTGTAGGCCGCCAGCATCTGCAGACCGCCGCGGTAACGCTTGCGGAACTTCAACTGAAGCGCGTGGTAGCTGGAGTGAGCCAGCGATCCCCAGGTCTGCTGCAACCCGGTCAGATGCGGATAGGGACGGAAAAGCTGAGACACCGTGGTAGTCCGCTGGCCGATGCTGCTCGTGGCGGGAACGATTCCGAAGAAGGGGTTCGGCACCGAGCGGTTCAACTCGTCGCCGAGCGCGAGATACTGATCTGGCAACTGATCGAGCTGCGCCTGGGCCAACAGCTTAATGCCCGCGTTGCCGGCATAGGCGGCGTCCACTAGCATCTCGTTCGGCAGCTCGTATTGAACATTAAAGTTCCACTGCGCTGTGTACGGCACGCGATCGAACCGGGCCTGGGCATTGATGCTCTGGCCAATGAACGTGAGCAGCCCGTCGGAACCGTGGCTCGGTTGGTTGAAGCCCTGCGGGAACGGATCGGAAACGGTGGTGAACGGCGTGCGTCCTCCGTCGATGGTGGTCGTAATGTTGGTGACCGCATTGAAGCTGAGGGCGCCGGTGCTGCCTGTACTGGGGCCGATGCCCGTGGTGGGGGAAAAGAAGATACCGAATCCAGAGCGCACCACCAGGTGCGGCGACACCTTGTAGGCCAGCCCGACCCGCGGCGCGAAGTTGCCGTTGTCGGGATCCTTGTTGCCCCGCGGAGCGCCATTGCGGTTCGCGAAAACCAGGCCGCCGCGCAGCGGGCCAACCCCTGGAACCTGGACCGGCAGAGTGGCGTCGAAATCGAACCAGGAGGTCCGGTCGAACCGCTCGGTCAACGGACGATCGGTGTCCCAGCGCAAGCCGAGGTTCAGCGTCAGGCGCTCGTTGACCCTCCAGTCGTCCTGGAAATAAGCGCCGCTATAGCGCACCTGCAACGCCAGTTGCGGCTCATACTGCATACGGCCTCCGGACATAACGCCCAGCAGCATCGAGGCCACGGTGTGGCCCCCGCGATTGCCGTTGAACATCTCCCGCGTGAACCCCTCGTTGAACGTGAACAGCCCCGCCGGCGCATTCGGCCGGAAATTGGAGACGCGGTTGAGACGAAAGACCCCGCCGGTCTTGACGGTGTGCGCACCAATGAGCCGCGTGGCGTCGCCGATCCAGGTATGGGTCCCGAACTTGTTGCCGATGACGAAGGTCGGGTCGCCACCGAGCGCCCCTAGCCCCGCCGGCTCGAC
>JACQDI010001009.1 GCA_016201195.1 Acidobacteriota bacterium
CATGGATCTCGAATGACCCCTTCCAGCGCAGGCCTTACGACGACCCCAAGATCGAGAAGCCGCGGAACTGGTTCTGCTACCGCGAATATTCGGGAGACTTCATCGTCGAGCAGGATTGCCACAACTTCGACGTGCTGCACTGGTTCCTCGGCTTGCCCACTCGCGCGGTCGGCTGGGGCGGGCGCAAGGTGCGCACCTCCATGGAGATCCTCGACCACCTGAGCCTGACCTTCGAGTTTCCCAACGGCATCCTGGCGAACTTCGAGGCCAACCAGCTCACCCCGCGCGGCTTCTCGAACGTCGGCGAGCAGTTCACCGGCACCAAGGGGACCATCGCCACCTCGCGCAGCCAGATGGTGCACTACAAAGGGCCGAACGACGTGGAGACCATCAAGTCGCCGCGCGACATTACCATGGACGCGATCGAGGACTTTCTCTCCCGCATCCTGAGCGGCAAAGTGGAGAACGTGGGGGTGCGGTCGGCCGAGAGCACGCTGATCGCGATCCTCGGGCGCACGGCGATCTACACGGGGCGGGAGGCGAATTGGAACGACGTCGTGAACTCCTGATCGCCCTGCTTGTGTTCCTGGCCGGGGCGAGTTTCGCCCAGGAAAAGCCGGCTGACGCGGAAACAGCTTCCACCAAGCCCGAGGCGGAGAGCGCCAAACCTCTGCCCGAGACGGAGACAGTCTCCACCGGCGCCAGTAAGCGTAACGAGAATACCTTCATCAGCCGCATCGACACGGGCGTGCTGAAAGACCTGAATGTCCGCCTCGGAGATTGGGTGACCATCGTCGAGCCGGCGGTCGATCGCGGCCAGTACGCCACGGAGCACGGCCGGCCGCCCACCGAGCTGCTCTATCACAAGCCCACGCCGCTCTCGCGCTGGCACGGCAACGCGTTTGAAGCCCACCAGAACAGCGTGTTCAACGCGCGGACGTTTTTCCAGGTCGGGCCGGTCCAGCCGTCACACCAGAATTCCTACGGGGCCAGCGCCGGCGGACGCCTGGATGAGAACAACGGGCTGAGCGTCGAGTTCGGGCAGAGCAAGATCCGCGGCATGGTGAACGGCAACGTGCTCGTGCCGCTGCCGTCGGAGCACACGCCGCTCGCCACCGAGCCGCGCCTGCGCGCCATCGTCGAGCGCTTCCTGGCCGCCTATCCCAGCGTGCCCCCCAACCGGACCGACTTCGACGCCCGCGCGCTGAACACCAATTCCCCGCAGACCATCGACGAAACCCGCGGCGCCATCTCCGCCGACCACAAGCTGCGCGAGGGCTTGCGCCTCGCGTTTCAATTTTCGGCGCAGCACCAGTTTGTGAAGGCGTTCCAGTTAGTGGCCGGCCAGAACCCCGATACCGACGTCGGCTCCCAGACGGCAAAGCTCTCGCTGCTTCGGGAAAGCGCGCGCGGAACTTGGGACACGGGATTCGCTTTCCAGCGAGCGCGCTCCCAGCTCGTGCCCGAACCCAACGCGGCGGGGCCGTACATCAAGCTCGGCTACCAGCTCGAAGAGCTGGGGCCCAGCAGTGAGATTCCGATCGACCGCGCCCAGAACACGTTTCGCGTGGGATCCCAGGCGCTCCGGCTGCACGGTTCCCATCGGATCATTTTCGGCGGCGAGGTCTACCGCTACCAGTTGAACGGGATCGAGACGCGGAACCAGCGGCCCATCCTCACCTTTGGGAACAACTTCGGCCGCCTGGCGATCGACAACCTGCGGGCGGGGACGCCCAATCTTTACGAGATCAGCGTGGGCGAGCTGAGTCGCGGCTTCCGCAACTCGGCGTGGCAATTCTTTCTGGGCGACACCTGGCCTGTTACGCCGAAGCTCCAGGTGCAGCTTGGCCTTCGCTACGGCCTGGAGACCGCGCCCCACGAGGTCCGTGATCGGGCGCGCCTTGCCTATCACTGCGACTGTAATAACTTCAGCCCGGTGGCGGGGCTGGCCTACGCACTGCCGGATGGCTCCATCCTGCGGGCGAGCTACACCATCTCCTACGGGGAGATCTACCCGGTCACCTACCAGCAGGCGCGCTTCAACCCGCCCGAGGTGGTCACCTACGTGGTGGCCAATCCCGACCTGGTCAACCCGCTGGCCGGCGTTCAAGCCGCCCGCAGCTCTCTGTTGCTGCTCGACAAGGACCTGGTCGCTCCGTACACGCACCAGTACAACTTTTCCTGGGACCGCCCGCTTGTGGCCGGCGTGCGCCTGCGCCTGGGCTACGTCGGCAGCCGCACCCTCAAGATTCCGATTCAACTGGCGACCAACCGGGCGCGGCCGGTACCGGGCATCCCGCTCACCACCGAAACGGTCAACGAGCGCCGGCCCGATCCGCGCTACTACGAGGTCTCCCGGGTCATCAACAACGGCATCGCCTACCTGGACGCGGCGCAGGCGGTCCTCGAGCTGCCGCGGGCGCGCGGCCTGCTGCTGCGCGGCTCCTACACCTTCAGCAAGGCCATCGACACCGGCGCCGACTACGCCCACATCGCCGCCAACCGCGACGCCACGCGCGGCCGCTCGCAATCCGAGGACGACATTTGGCGCGACAAGAAAGGCCTCAGCGACTTCGACGCCACCCACAGCCTGATGCTGCAATACGACTACCGGCTGCCGTCGATCCTGAAAGGCTGGGAACTGTCCGGTGCGACCCTGTTCAAGTCGGGCACGCCGCTGACGCTGTATATCGGCTCGGACGCGCCGGGGTTCGGCAACGTGGACGGCAGCCCCTCCGACCGCCCGAACATTTTGGATCCCTCGATTCTGGGCCGCACGATTGACAACCCCAACACCGCGCCGCTCATCATGCGGCGCGACCGCTTCTCCTACATCACCCCGGGCGAGAAGCGCGGCAACCTCGGCCGGGGGACTTTTCGCAAGGACGATATCCGCAACTTCAACCTGGCGTTGCAGCGTGCCTTTCACCTGCTCGGCAACAACGACCGCACGCTCACCTTCCGCGCCGAGGCTTACAACGCCTCCAACCACCCGCAGTTCGACGAGCCCCAGCGCAACTACGGCTCCCCGGCCTTCGGTAAGATTACCAATACCCTGAACGACGGTCGCATCTTCCAGTTGGGGCTGCGGTTTCAGTTCTAAATGAGGATGGACATCGGCGAGATGGTGGTCCAGGCCAGGGCGTTTCAAGCCCGGCTGGATGCCGCCAAGGCGCGAATCCCCTCGGCCGGGTTCGAATGGTATCCTTACGACTCATTCGGCAACCTGGCCCGCTTCGACGGCATCCTGAAACAAGAGCGGCGATTCTTGCTGGACCTTGCGGGCGACGATCCGGTTCTGGATGTAGGCTGCGCTGACGGCGCCTTGTCGTTCTTTCTGGAATCGCTCGGCCGCCGCGTGGTAGCGGTGGACTATGCCCCTGCCAACCACAACGACATGCGGGGCATCCGGGCGCTGCACCAGGAGCTGGGCTCGGCTGTGGAGATTCACGAGATCGATCTCGACGGGCCGTTCCGGCTGCCGCACGCCTGCTATGGCCTGGTGCTGCTGCTCGGCGTTCTCTATCACCTGAAGAACCCCATTTATGTGCTGGAGACCCTGGCCCGGCAGGCGCGATACTGTCTGCTCAGCACCCGGGTGGTCCGGATGACGCCGGACAAGCAGATCCGTTTCGACCGCGCGCCGATGGCCTACCTGCTCGAAGAGCGAGAAGCCAACGACGACCCCAGCAACTATTGGATCTTCTCGGAGGCGGGATTGCGCCGGCTGCTGCGGCGAACCGCGTGGGAAATCTGCGATTGGATGACCACGCCTGACCTGTTGGACTCGGATCCGGTGAGTCCGCAGGGCGACGAGCGCGCGTTCTGCCTGCTCCAGAGCCGGCAGGGCGGTCCTGAATCCAACGCCCAATTGTTGGAAGGCTGGCACGAGCTGGAAGGGGGGAGCTGGCGATGGACGGAGCGGAGATTCGTGGTCGCTCTGAAAACTCCCGCCCCGGGCAGGCCGGCCACGCTGCGGCTGAAGTTCCTGCTGCCGCCTGAGTTGCTGGCCCGGCTGCACTCGGTGACTCTCAGCGCTACAGTCAACGGCGTGCCGCTGGCGCCCCAGACCTACACCGGGGCCGGGGACCAGATTTACGCACGAAGCGTTCCAGCCGCGGCGCTGGCCGCGGAAAGCGTGCGCGTGGAATTTCAATTGGACCGGGCCCTCGCGCCGGATGAGGCCGACCATCGGGAGCGCGGTCTGGTGGTCTCCTACGTGTGGCTCGAGGAAACTTCCTGAGCCGGGTTCTGTCTTTCTCACCAGCATCCGTAGCGGTCAGATTGAAACGGGCGCCAGGTCTTCGCTTCCGATTCTGAGGTAAGATGAGAGTAATGGAAGCCAAAACCCAGATCTCCGTCGAGGAGTACCTCGAAACCAGCTTCGACGGCCCCGACTGCGATTACGTGGACGGGGAGATTGTGGAGAGAAACGTGGGAGAGAATCCTCACAGCAAGGCCCAGGTGAATCTCGTGGGCTTTTTTTTCAACTTGCCTAAGGAACTGTGCCTTCACGTACGCACGGAGCTCCGGATGCGGGTAGCTCTGAGGCGTTTCCGCATCGCCGACGTAGCGGTTTTCGCCGGAGAAGAGCCGGCGGAGTACGTACCCTCGTCGCCGCCCTTGGTTGCAATCGAGATACTGTCCCGAAAAGACCAGTACGCGGAGATCATGGCCAAGTTCGACGACTACCGGAACTGGGGTGTGGCCCACATCTGGTTCGTCGACCCCTGGCTGCGCCGGATTCATGTCTATGCCCCCGGCAGCCTGCAAGAAGTCACGGCCTTTCAGTTGCCGGAATACGGGGTAGAGATCCCCGCCTCTGTCGTCTTCGAGTGAGATCACCGGATGGCCCGCCAGAGAGCGGAGACCAGGTCGTCCCACTGACCAGCAGATGGTGGCGCGCTCCCAGGAGCAGGCGCTGGTTCGCACCCTCGCGACCCGTGAACAGTCCGGCCGCACCATGAAATGGGACGAGCAGATGGAGGCGAAGATCCAGGCGCTTACGCCGGAGCAAGTCAAAACGGCCTTCCGGCGTCACCTGGACCCGGCGGCGCTGTCGATCGTGAAGGCGGGAGATTTCCAGAAGGCTGGCGTATACCAGAAGTAAGCATCAGGCCGCCTCAGCTTCCGCCGTCTGTCTCACGCAACGCGACCTCTTGCCATAGCTGAGGTCGCGGCGTAGAATACCGTCGGTGTCATTGGCGGCCGGTACGAGGCTTGGTCCCTACGAGATCTGCGCTCCGCTCGGCAAGGGCGGCATGGGCGAGGTCTACCGTGCCCGCGACTCGCGCCTCGGCCGTGACGTTGCTGTGAAGGTCCTGCCTGAGCACCTCGCTTCCGACCCCCAGGCCCTCCACCGCTTCGAGCGCGAAGCCCGCGCCGTCGCCGCCTTGTCTCATCCCAACATACTGGCTCTATACGATGTTGGGAGCGAGCAGGGTGTCTCGTATGCCGTCACCGAGCTGCTCGAAGGCGAGAACCTCCGCGCCCGACTGGCGCAAGGCGCCCTCAGTCGACCCAAGGCCATCGAGATCGCAGTGGGCCTCGCCGAGGGTCTCTCCGCCGCCCACTCCCACGGCGTCACCCACCACGACCTCAAGCCCGAGAACATCTTCCTCACCGCCGACGGCGC
>JACQDI010001010.1 GCA_016201195.1 Acidobacteriota bacterium
ATGCGCCGGGCCAGGTCGACTTCACCCTGCCGCGTCAGCAGGGGAACCGAACCCATCTCGCGCAGGTAAACCCGTACCGGGTCGTCGGTGTAAATGGACTCCTCACCCGCCGCCGGCGCAAACTCGTGGCCGGCCACCCCGTGGAGATCCCCTTCCAGAAACTCGGGCGACTCCTCCAGGGTTACGCCCAACGATTCGGGCGTATCGGGCAAGAAATGCTCTTCAAATCGGTCCACTACCTACCTCCGCCAAAAAGGGCCCACACAGCTAGTGATGGCCAGCCATCCTGTTCCGTTGCAAGGAAAAAATTGAAGGCTCCCGGATTTCGGAACAAAGCCAAAAATCCATTTTGGGCCCGAAACCGCTCCACCGGACTCCCGCGCTGTTGGTCTGCCTCTAGCTCCTAAGGCTATGAAAACACAACCTTACTCAGGATCTCTCGCCGTGTGGCGGCCATCCGGGCTCGTCTTTGCGGCCTACCAATATTATCGCACGACTTTGCGTTTTGCAATAGGATTTGTGGTCGTTTTGCGGTAGGAAAGTTCTGATTCCGGGCGGGAACTTACTCTCCGGTTGATTAGTCTTCCGTAACCTACTGCAAATAAAGCGGAAATTCACTTCTGCCGGCCCTTCCCCTCCCCCTCTTTCTGCTGTTTCATCAGGGTCTTCAGCTCAGTAAAGAATTCCTGCTCGTCCTGGAAGTCCCGGTAGACCGAGGCAAATCGGACATATGCCACCTTGTCGAGCTGGCGAAGCCGCTCCATCAGCAGTTCCCCGATTTCGGCGGTCGAGCGTTCCCGCTCCGGGGAGTCGGCCACGAAGCTTTCGGCCTCGTTCACCAGGGCTTCCAGGCGGCCCATGCTGACCGGGCGCTTCTCGCTCGCCCGCAGCAGCCCGGCCAGCAGCTTCTGGCGATCGAAGCGCTCCCGGCGGCCGTCCTTCTTGACCACCATGTAGGGGATCTCGTCGCTGCGCTCGTAGGTGGTGAAGCGGCGCCCGCAGCCCAGGCACTCCCGGCGCCGCCGGATGGCCTCGCCTTCCTTGCTTTCGCGAGAGTCGACGACCTTGTCCTCCAGGTGACCGCAGAAGGGGCACTTCATGTCAGTTCTCCGATTCCAGTCTCCGCAGCTTGCCCCAGCTCAACCCCTCGTAAAAGGCGAGGAGCACGGCCGGGGGAACCACGGCCAGGAAGGTGAAGATCCAGATGAGCAAGGAGATGCTGGCCGCCACCTCGGGGCGGATGGCGAACACTTCGGTGAGCACCAGCAAGGAGGCTACCTGGATGCCTCCACCCACGCCGGGGATCTGCACCATGGATCCGGCCATCACGCTGCCCATGAAGATCAGGATCTCACTCACGCCGAGCCGCAATCCGCCGCTAAAGGAGTTAAACACGGCGTTGTAGCAGAAGGCAACCAGGGCCCATTCAGCCATGCTGTAGAGGGTGCAAGCAGCCACGGTGGACAAACTGCGCACAGCGCGGGAACCTTCCACGAACGACTGGAGATGGCGCTCGACGGACCGCAGGCGCCGGGGAGACAGAAAACGCAGCCGCTCGATCAGCCAGGCGCTGAACGGCTCGGCGAAGTTCCGCAATCCGACCATCAGCAAGACGATGACGAGCATAGAAGACGCCACCAGGTTCCCGCTCAGATGCAGGATGCGGGTCAGGGTGGGGCTGGAGCGCAGGGCGGCGGCATCGAAGTGGGCCAGGGCGAAGGCGACCGTCACCAGCACCGTCATCATGTCGAAAGCCCGCTCCAGGACCCAGACGCCGACCTGGCTCGAGACCGGCAGGCCTTCTTTGCGGGCCACCAGGTAGGGCCGGACCATCTCCCCGGCTCGCCCGAAGATACCGATGGCGGCAAAGCCGATGACCGTGGCCGAGAACAGGTTCCAGAGGCGGGCGTGGGGTTTTTGCCGGGCCATCAGGACCTTCCACCGCAAGGCCCGGACCAGGTACGTGGCGTAAATGGAGAGTAAGGCCCACCCCATCCAGACCTTGTCCACCGAAACCAGACTGTCCAGGAAGGTGGACGGTTCGAAGGCCTGCCATTGGGGGTCGGTGCGAATGCTGTAGGCCAGCAGGCCGGCCAGCGCCAGCAAGCCCAGCCCCACCAGGATCCACCGCCGGGAACGGTTCATGTAGGATACGCTAGCTGTCAACTGTCAGCTATCAGCCATTCGCTCTCCGCAACGGGCGAGACCCCGCCGGGGGTGCCGAGAGCTGACTGCTGACGCTCGGATCTTAAGCTAGTCAGTGTTAGCTTATCAATCTTTAGCCCCTAGCCGGGGCCCATGGGGTTGCGGAAAGCGTAAGCTGTTGGCTGTGAGCCATGAGCTAAACTAACAGCCTTAGCCGGTCCCGGTGCTGACGGCTGATAGCGGACAGCTTTAAAGAATGAACTTTTCACGGCCCGTATCGTTATCTAGGATTGGAAGATGAATCCCCTTCCCACGCGCGGCCCGGGGGCGTGCGGCAGCCACACTCGGTCCCCCTGGGGGGCGTGCAGTCCTGGAGTGGTCGATGACACAGAGCCTGGTTTGGCCACAATGGATCGGCTGGGGAGCGAGGCCTATGGATTCGCGCCCTGAAGCGGCGAGCGGCGCGACGTTCGCCGCCGACCCGGACACTTCGCTGGTAGCATCGTGCCTGCGCGGTGACGAGACGGCGTGGGAAGCCTTGGTGAAGCTCCACACTCGCCGGGTCTACTCGATCTGCTTCCGGTTCACGGGGCGGGCCGAGCAGGCCCAGGACCTGACCCAGGAGGTTTTCCTGCGGGTCTTCCGCAGCCTGAAGAGCTTTGACGTTGGATCGGGATGTTTCCGGGTTTGGCTGACCAGCTTGACCCGCAACCTGCTGATCGACCACTACCGCAAGACGCGCAAGGAGAAGCTGGTCGATTCGATCGAGGACCGGATGACCGAGCTTGAGCAAACCGGCTCTCCAGGCGGGCGCCCCGAGGCGCGCGTGGCCGGGCGGGAAGCGTCCGAATGGCTCCAGGCGGGCCTGGCAAGGTTGTCTCCGGAGTTGCGGGAAGCAGTGATCCTGCGGGACGTAGAGGAAATGGAATATCGCGAGATCGCCGAGATTCTCAAGGTGCCCGACGGGACCGTGAAAAGCCGCATCAGCCGGGGCCGCGCCGAGCTGGCGCGGCTGCTGAGAAAGATGGGAGTGGAAGTGTGAGGGAGACGGAATACAGAATACAGAAGACAGAATACAGAAGGGCCCCGGCGCGCAGGCTTCTGTCTCCTGTCTTCTGTATTCTGTATTCTACGGTGTGCCATGAAGTGCTCGGAATTTGAAATTCGGCTGTGCGAGTTCCTGGACGGGACGCTGGAAGAGACGTCTCGCCGGGAGATGGAGCAGCACGCTTCCGAGTGCGAGCTGTGCGCGGCGCTGGTGGCGGATTCGCGGGCCGTGCAGGGCTTCCTGGAGAGAGTGGAGCCGGTGGAGGCGCCTCAGGAGCTGGTCACCAGCATCCTCTACCGGACGCGGCACGCCCGCTCCTCGGTATGGCCGGCCATAGGGTGGCGGCGGTGGCTCCAGCCACTGCTGCAGCCGCGGTTTGCGATGAGTATGGCTATGACCATCCTGTCGGTGTCCATGCTCTACCGCGTGGCGGGAGTGCAGATCCGGCAACTGGAGGCGGCCGACCTGAACCCGATTCAGATCTGGCACGGCGTGGACAACAGCGCTCACCGGCTGTGGAATCGCGGCGTGAAGTTTTACCAGAACGCCCGCTTCATTTACGAGATTGTGCAGCAGTGGCGGGCGCTGGACAGTGAGGAGGAGCAGGGGGCGGAGGCCGCGGCGGGCTCTCCACCGCCGGAGCCCCGCAAGTTGGAGCCTTCCCCGCCCCCGGCCCGGAAAAAGTAAACGAGATTGGAGAGCGAAGAGGACCTATGAATTGCGCGACACATCCCGAAACGGCGGCGGTGGCCTTTTGCCGCACCTGCGGCAAGGCCCTGTGCAACGAATGCCGCCAGGAGTGGCAGGGAGTGATCTACTGCGGCGCCTGCGCGATCGCACAGCAGGCGGCTGCTCCGCAGACCAGGGCCCCGCAGCCGCCCCTGCCGGCGACGCGGGCTCCGGGATCGCCCTCGCCAGGCTTGGCCTTTTTCCTGGGCCTGATCCCCGGGGTGGGGGCCATCTACAACGGCCAGTATGCCAAGGGGATCCTGCACGTGGTGGTGCTGGGGCTGCTGATCTCGATCGGCAGCTCGCGGGCGGCGGGCGAGTTGGAGCCGCTGATTGTGATGTTCACCGTCGGCTGGTTCTTCTATATGGCCTTCGAAGCCTATCACACCGCTAAGAGGCGGGCGGCCGGGGAACCGGTCGATGAGTTTTCGGGCCTGTTTCCGAGCAGTCGGCAGTCGGGGATGGTTCCGATGGGCCCCCTGGTGCTGATTGCGCTGGGGGTGGTGTTCCTGCTGCACACGCTGGGCTACTGGAGCATGGACCGCATCCTGCGCTTCTGGCCGGTGCTGATGATCGCCGCCGGCGTGTACCTGCTGTATGCGCGGCTGGCGGCACGACCCTCGAACGGCGCGCCGCTGGCGCGGGGGCCTGAAAATCCGGAAGGTAAGGAGAAGGAGTAGGTTATGGCGAACTATTGTTGCGGCTGCGGCCGGTGCACGGTGGGAGCGGTCACCGGACCCCTGATGCTGATCACCCTGGGCGTTTTGTTTGCCCTGGATCAGTTCGGCCGGTGGGGCTTCCGCGAGACCTGGCCGGTGCTGCTGATCGTTTACGGCGTGACGCGGGCGGTGGCCTACATCGTGCCCGCACATAACGGACGCTAGTTGGCAGGCTAGGAGAAAAACCATGGCAACAACCAATCCCTTGCCCGTGCGGCGCGGCTCGCTGGTCGGGCCGCTGATCATCCTGCTGTTGGGGGTGATTTTTCTTATCGGCAACCTGCGGCCGGACCTGTCGTTGTGGCGGCTGTTTGCGCGCTACTGGCCCTTCCTGCTGATCTTCTGGGGCGTGGGGCGGCTGGTGGAATACGCCGTGGCCAGGGCCGGCGGGCGCGCCATGAGCCGGGGCCTGGGGGGCGGGGAGATTTTTCTGATCATCCTGATTTGCATCGCCGGCACATCCTTCTCGGCTGTCGAGCGCACCGACTGGCGGATCGGCCGCCTGGGCCACCGTGGCCTGGAGGTGTTCGGAGAGAACTTCGATTTCACCACGCAGTACGACCGGCGGGTGCCACCCAACGCCACCGTCCTGATCCAGAACCTGCAAGGAAATGTGCGGGTGGTGGGCGCTGATTCTACGGATAAAATGGCGATCACCAGCCGTAAGTCGGTCAAGGCCTTTGATCGCTCGGCGGCCGAGCAGGCGGACAAGGAGACGCCGCTCGAGATCACCGAGCAGGGCGGCCAGATCCTGGTGCGGACCAACCAGGACCGGATGAGCGGCAACCGGCGGGTGTCGGCGGACCTGGAGATCAGCGTTCCCAAATCGGCGGCGCTGCGGCTGGAAGGCCGTTACGGGGACTGGGATGTGAAAGATGTGGCCGGACCGGTGGAGGTGACCAGCGCCAACGCCGGGGTACGTCTTAGCAATATCACCAAGAACGTGCGGGTGGACTTGCGGCGCAGCGACATCGTGCGGGCCACGCAGGTGAAGGGCAGCGTGGAGATCACCGGGCGGGGCCGGGACATCGAGCTGGAAACGATCGCCGGAACGGTGAACATTAACGGCGATTTCTCGGGCAACATCAAGTTGCAGGACCTCGCCAAGGGGGCCCGCTACACCTCCACCGTGACCGAGCTGAGCATAGAGAAGCTGCCCGGGCGGGTGGAGATGGACCTGGGAAGCCTGCATGCGACCAACATCGTGGGGCCGTTCCGGTTGAACGCCCGCTCCAAAGACGTCCGAATCGAAGGGTTCAGCAAGGAGATGGAGATCACTTCGCGCCGGGGTGACATTGATCTGCGCGACGCCAAACTGCCGCTGGCCAATATTCATGCCGAGAGCCAGAACGGGTCGATCGAGCTGGAGTTACCGGCCAATGCCGTGTTCTCGCTTGACGCCAAGTCGGCTAACGGGCGGGTGGATAACCAGTTCAGCGAGGCCATCAAGGTCGAGGACTGGTCCAAATCGCCCAAACGGCGGGGGGCGGTGGCTACCAAGACCGGGCCTGGGGCCCAGATCCGGCTGTCCACCGACCGGGGAGACATTACCCTCAAGAAGGCCGGGCATCTACAGTCCTTGTAACCTCTTACACGGATTCCACGCCCAATCCTACGGAGGGCGACCCGACTTTTGCCCTGGACCGGCAATTGCGATAGGATACCCATGAGCCGCACATCGGACGAGGCGCAATGCTGGTTGATTACGAAGTGGTCAAGCGGGCCCAGTCCGGGGATCCGGCGGCTTTTAATGAACTGGTCTTGGCGTACCGGAAGCGGATCCTCGGGACGGTCTTCCGGCTGATCGGGCGTCAGGAGGACGTGGAGGACGTGGGGCAGGAGGTATTCCTCCGGCTCTATTACTCCCTCGACCAGTTAAGGACGGCAGAAGTTTTTGAGCCGTGGCTCTATCGGTTGACGGTCAATGCGGCGTATGATTATTTGCGGAAGCAGCGCCGCCAGCCGGAAGCCAGGATGGCGGACCTGAGCGAGGAGCAGGTGATGGCGGCCGATGCCGCGGTCAGTGGGCGGCAGGCCCTGGAGGAGAAGCAGAAGACGCAGATCCGCGAGCTGGTCGCGGTTCTGCTCGGGCAGGTTTCGGAGGAGGACCGGATCCTGCTGACGCTGAAGGAGGTCCAGGGGCTGTCCCTGAAGGAATTGGAGGCCATTTACAAAGTGAACGAGAACGCGTTGAAGGTCCGGCTCTTCCGGGCGCGCCAGCGCATGCTGAAAGCTTTTGAAGCACTAGAGAAGCAGGAGCTAAAGACTTCTGCCAACAGGCGGGAAACATGAGGGACGAAGAGAGATTAGAGCGGTTGAACAGACTTTGGGAGACTTACCGGCTGGCCACGTCGGAGCCGGAAGCCTCGGTGAATTTCATGCCCGAGATGTGGGCCAAGATCGACGCGGCGCGGCCGGCGAGCTGGGCGTTTCCGGTGATCCGACTGGCTTCGCGGTTCCTGCCCCTGGCGGCGGCGCTGGCCTTGGCCCTGGGCGTTTACACCTGGAGCCCGCGCTCGGGATCCACCGGCGCCGGGTACGTGGATATGCTGGCCACCGACTTGCTGGCCGATCTGGGGGAGGACGATCTGACATGATGAAGCCGACCCGCATCGCCGCGCTGTTCCTGGCCGTGGTGTTCGTGGCCGGCGCCCTTTCCGGATACGTGGCCCACACGCTGTATAGCCAGCGCACGGCCCGGGCCGCACCCAATCCCACTCAGATGCGGGAGCGCTACCTCACCAGGCTGACCCGAGATCTGGCCCTCAGCCCCGAGCAGGTGACCCAGGTGTCGGCCATCCTGGAACAGACCGGGCAGCGGATGCGCGAGTTGCGGGAGCGGATGGAGCCGGAGTTTGAGGCCATCCGCGTGGCCCAGCGCCAGCGCATCATGGCCCTGCTGACGCCGGAGCAGCAGCCCAAGTACGAGAAGGTTCTGGAAGAGCAGCGGAAAAGGCACGAGAGGGAAGGCCGGAGCGGCGGCCGGCCCCACTGATCCTAAAGACTTACCCACAAAGAGTCAGGTCCGTCCGGGCGCCTCGCATCGCAATAGTTTGTGGGGCGACACCCCTGCCAATTTCCTATTGGCCGAAACGCTGTGCGACGATAGCGGCGGTTCCGGACCCTTCCTCATAGCGCAGCACGCGCAGGCCTTCGGCCAAGCGCAGCAACTCGTTGGGCTCGAGCAGGTGCCTCGGGTTTCGCGGACCGCCGGGGGAGCGGAGGCGGTCGATGGTATAGGTCTTGTAGATGAGCAAGCCGCCGGGGTGCAGCGCTTGCCGCAGGAGCGGAAACAGCGGGCGGTGGAGAAAGAAAAACCCGCAGATCAGGTGCCAGGCCCCGAGGTCCACCGATGGCGACTCCAGATCCATCCGCCGGCACTCCAGGGTGACGCCGTGCTCGCGGGCGAGCAAGCGGGTTTTGGCCAGCGCCTCGGCGGAGAAGTCGACGGCCGTGACACGGAAGCCTTGCCGGGAGAGCCACACGGCGTTGCGGCCGGCCCCACAGGCGAGATCGAGGACGGTCGCGCGGGGCGTAAGAAGGCTCAGAGCTTCTTGGGCGGAGACAAGAAAGGGGTCCGGATCGGGGCCGGAGTGGTCGCTCGCCCGAAAACGGGCGTCCCACTCCGCAGCGCGGCCGGTCCGTTTAGGCGCTGAAGGAACTGCCACACCCGCACGTGGATTTCACGTTGGGGTTTTCGAACTTGAAGCCCGCCCCCTCGAGCGTTTCCACGTAATCCACTTTGACACCGTCCAGGTACAACATGCTGGCCTGGTCGACGAACACCTTCAAGCCGTTGAAGTTGTAAGTCTTGTCGAGCGGGCCGGCGCTGTTCTCAAAGGCCATGCTGTACTGAAATCCAGAGCAGCCGCCCCCGACCACGGCGATGCGCAGTCCGGCCGGCTTGGGATCCTGGGTGTTGAGAATCTCCGTGACCTTGCTGACGGCGGTTTCGGTCAATTCAATCATTCGGTCTCTCCCTAAAGACAATTATACCCTATCTTGCGTTTCCGCCAAGTATTTGGATGCCGGAACGGGATCATGGGATTCCAGTGGGGAATCCGTGAGACCGAACGGCAAAACCCCCGATGCTACAATCAAAAGAGCTTATGGTTTCTTCCCACGCAGTGACGCTGATTCCAGGCGACGGGATCGGACCCGAGGTAGCGCGGGCGACGGTGCGGGCGGTGGCTGCGAGCGGCGCCTGTGTGGACTGGGAGGAGGTCG
>JACQDI010001011.1 GCA_016201195.1 Acidobacteriota bacterium
CGGGATAGGTTAGTTCCCGGCGGTACCCAAGGGTATACCGTCCAGGCGGGGATCTCGGGTCTCTGGCTGTAAGCAGCGCCAGTTTATGGGGAAGCGGGGGAGGGAGCGGGCGCTTCGCGTGGTTTTGGGGATTTGGTGTGCGGTTGCCCCTTGCGGGGCGGCCACACTTGTGGTGGCCCCCTATCTCCAGAACATGCGGGGCGACCGGGTCACCATCGTGTGGGTGACGGATGCATCCACCGGCACGGCCAGTGTGGACTTCTCGCCGAATCAGAGTTTTTCTACCCGTACCACGGTTGCAGCGCGCGTACGAAGATTTGCCCCCTCCGAGACCGGGCTGGGCGCACCGTATTTCCAGCACCAGGCCGACCTGATCGGGCTCAAGCCAGGCACGGAGTATTTTTACCGGGTGACCGTCGATTCGCAGGACATGACCCCGGCCCCGATTCTGGAGCACCGCTTTCGCACCGCCGATGCCGGCGCCTTCACGTTTCTGGCTCTCGGCGACAGCGGCCCAGGCACGCCGGCGCAAAAGCAGGTGGCGCAGCTCATGCAGCGCGAGAGGCCGGCCTTCGTGCTACATACGGGCGACTTGGCCTACGAGCAGGGCACATTTGCCCAGTTTCAGCGCTACTTCTCGATCTACAAAGAGCTGGCAAGGCGAATGCCATTCTTCCCCTCGCCGGGCAATCACGAGTACGAGACCAACGCCGCGTTTCCGTACCTTTCTGTGCACGCGCCGCCCACCGAGGACGTGCCGTTCGCCGACCGGGGACGGTACTACTCGTTCGATTGCGGCAACGTCCACTTCATTTCCCTCGATTCGAACCTGCCGCTCACCAACGCGGTCAACGGGACCGGCGCGATGCTGCAATGGTTGGAGAGCGACCTGCAAAAGACGCGCCAGACCTGGCGGGTGGTCTATTTTCATCACCTTCCGTACCCGACCTCCGTGCACCAAAACGACCCGGTGACCAAGACGGTGCGCGATTTCGTGGTGCCCATCCTGGACCGCTATCCGATCGACCTGGTGCTGAACGGGCACGAGCACAACTACCAGCGCAGTTACCCGCTGCGCGGGGGTGAGGTGACGGCGCCCGGGCTGGGGGCCGTCTACGTCGTGACCGGCGGCGGCGGCGGAAGCCTATACCCGGTGTTTCCGCGGCCCTTCCTGGCTTACGCCGAATCGGCGAATCACTACCTCCGCGTGGAGGCGCAGGGCCTGCGGATGACGGTGCATGCCATTCGCGTGGACGGCCAGGAGATCGACAACTTCACCCTGGAGCCGCGCGTGACGGTCCCACCGCCCCCACCGCCGCCGTCGTTGCCCGAAGTCTCGGTGGAAGCGGTGGTGAACGCGGCCTCGTTTGTGCCCTCGCTGGCGCCCGGGATGCTGGTGAGTCTCTTCGGCCGCAATCTGGCCCCGCGCGAGGATAAGGCATCCAGCCTGCCGCTCACCACGCAGCTTGCCGGAACCACGGTGACTGTCGGCGGACGTTCCATCCCGCTGCTCTACGTTTCTCCGGCGCAGATCAACGCGCAGTTGCCGTTTGAGGTGCTGGGACGGGCCACCCTGCGCGTGACCACGCCCAGCGGATTCGGTGAAGCGCCGCTGGTGATCTCGGAGGCGGCGCCGGGGATTTTTTCGCCGTCGCAGGAGCCCGCGATGTTGCATCCCGACGGCACGCTGGTTTCGGCCGCCAATCCGGCGGAGACGGGCGAAACGCTGGCGGTGTTCCTCACCGGACTGGGAGACGTGAACGGGCGGATCGACGCGGGACAGCCTGCGCCCGTCCCGCCCCTGACCACGCTGGCCCTGGTGCAAGTGCAGGTGGGGAACCTCTCGGTAACGCCGGTGTTTGCCGGGCTGGCCCCCGGCTTTGCCGGCCTGTACCAGGTCAACTGGCAAGTCCCGAAGCTGCCCACTGGCCGGCACTTGATGCGGGTGATGGCCCGCGACGCCGGCAGCAACCCGGTGACTGTGTACGTGAAGTAGTCATTCCAGGACGAAAGCCACAGAGGCACAGAGGACACTGAGGGAAATCTTTTTTCTCTGTGTCCTCTGTGCCTCTGTGGCTTTCTGGTCCTGGCGTTAGACCAACTTCCCCAGCCCGCGGATGACGGCGGCGACCAGTTTTGGGCCGGCCTCCCTTTCCAGGTAGCTGGATTTGGCGCGCCAGGTCTCGTACCCGCCCAGCTCGTGGCCCTCGACCGTCGGGATATAGCCCCGATAGTCGTTGGCCAGTTCAATGAGCAGCGTGGTGCGGAAGGGGCTCTTGGCCTTTGCCTCCAGCCCCAGCTCCACGAATGCCTCGCCGGGATAGGTGGCAATGCCGAGGGAGCCGATGCGGAAGGCCTGGATCGGGGTCCGGACGGTCTTGGGGTAGGTCTCGCTAAGAATTACGGTTTCGCGGGCGTAGATGGGAGGGCGTTCTTTGTAAGGCCCGGGGCCGGCGGCGGCGAGGATCTTACGGGCGGCGGCGACATCGTCGGGGCCGGGGAAGCGAACGCCCAGGTCCAGCTCTTCGATGGTGGCGGCGAGTTCGATGGTGTCCTCGAAGCGGATCGTCCGCCAGGTCCGGTAGCACTCGGCGGCAAGGATGTCGGCGTACTGCTGCATCTGGTAGTAGGGCGGCAGGCGCACCGGCTGGCCGAGAAAGTTGACGCCGTTGATGTTACCGGAGCAGCCGTTGCTGAGGATGGGAACGAAGGAGGCTCCGGCGAGGCGGCGCAGAGAGCGGGCCCAGGCGCCGAAATAGTCGGCGGTGATGTGCGTGCCGCCTCCGCCGCCGACGTAGTGCAGGGCGTAGTTGCCGAGCACCGACAGGGGCCGCCCGTCGAGGGATTCAACGGCCACGACGCCGGCGTCCGGATCGGTCGGGCCGGCGGCCTTGACGATGTTGGGGCTGCCCACGGGCGGGTTCATCTGAACGCGGTCGATCGAGCGGCCGAACGGGTCAGGCGGAATCGTGCCGGGCTTCATGAAATAGCGGCGGTTGAAGACGAGGCGCTCCTCGCGTCCCACCGCCCAGCCGATGCGCGCCGGCTCCAGGCGGTTGATGGCCAGGCGCACGCTGTCGGCGATGCGCACCGCCAGCCAGTCGGTGTACTTGGGGTCGGGAACGCTCTGGAACAAGTGGCCCGCGGGCGGAGCGCTGTGAGTGTGGGTCGCGGAGACCAGAATGTGCGAGACCGGGATTCCGGTGAGGTCGCGGATCATCTCCTTGGCCGGGTCGATGATGGAGCGGGGAACGGCGCAGGAATCGACTACTGCGAAGGCGAGGCGGGAGTTGCCGTTGTCCAGAACCAGGCTGCGGACGTGGAGCTCGTCATGGACCTCGGACGAGATGCGGTCGGTCATGCCGCCGGCGAGCGAGCAGCCGAGCAGCGGGGTAATATTGGCGGTGGCGGCGCCGGCCCGGAGCTTCGACCCGGCAGCGCGCAGGCGGCGGGGACGGAGGGCCGCGCAGGAAGCGGCGGCAAGGAACTGGCGTCGAGTCACGTTCACTCCTTCATGGCGTCGCGTGCGGCCTCAGAGGTGGCTGCCGTGGCAGCGCCGCGCTCGTGTCGTCCTACTCCTGGTTCCACGCGGCCAGTTTGCTTCGCACTTCGGCGGCGGTTGGGTCTTCGATTGACTCGTAAATTTGGAGTGCAGCCTCGGCACGGACGATAGCCTCAGCGCGGTCCCCGAGTTTGTCGTGGGCCAGGCTCGAGTTCCAGAGGTCGGTGCCTTCGCCCC
>JACQDI010001012.1 GCA_016201195.1 Acidobacteriota bacterium
CATTGGTGACCCTACTGCACCGAGCAGCTCGTGAAGCTGCAAAGCCTGACCGGCGACGCGCAGGTGGTGGCGGTGGCTCCGGATTCCAAGCCCGACCTGGAGAAGATGGCCAAGAAGGTGCTGGACAAAGCCCCCGGCGAGCTGCGGATGATCCTGCTCTCCGACGCCGACCACGCGGTGATCAACCGCTACGGCCTGCTCAACGAGCCCGCCGCCCAGAAAGGCCGCTTCCTGCCGCACCCGACCACCTACGTGATCGACCGCCAAGGCATCGTCCGCTGGAAGTTCACCGAAGTGGACTACAAGGTCAGGCCGGCGAACGAGGTGGTGGTAGAGGAACTGAAAAAGATTGAATGATTTTTGATTTGCCGATTTGATGATTTAAGAACCCAGCGCCGGAGGGTTTCCAAATCATAAAATCACAAATCATAAAATCACCAAATTACTGCTCCACCGGCGTTACCGGATCCAAAAACCTCCACAAGAAAGCTCCTGCGAAGTAAATCGCCGCCGACACGTAGAAGGTGAGGCTCCAGTTGTTGTTGGTCTCGCGGAGGATGTAGCCGATGGCAATGGGGGAGAGGAAGCCGCCGAGGTTGCCCATCATGTTCATGGCGCCGGAGACGGTGCCCGCGTAGCGGCCGCCGACGTCCATGCAGGCGCCCCAGCTTCCGGGCATGGCCAGGTCATTCGAGAAGCTGGCAACGGCCATGGCGATCATGGCCCAGACGGGATCCTGGAGGTTGGTGGAAAGGATTAGCATGGCGGTGGCCCCGGAAAAGCCGATGTAGGCCATGCGTCGGCGGGTTTTGAGCATGCCCATGCGACGGGCCAGGTGGGCCGACAGAAGCCCTCCGAATACGGAGCCGATGCCGCCCAGAAACAGCGGCAGGCCCGCCAGCAGGGCGCTGCGGCCCACCTCCAGCCCCCTGGCCTCTTGCAAGTAGGTGGGAAGCCAGCTTATGTAGAAATACCAGCCGTAGGACAGGCAGAAGTATTGCCAGCACAGCAGCCACACCTGCCGCGAGCGCAGGAGCCGCCCCCAGGGCACGTGGGCGTGAGTGGTGGCCAGCTTGTCGGCGCCTTCGAGCAGCTCGAGCTCGGCGGCGTTCATGCTTTTCTTGTCGCGGGGATTGTCCCGGTACCACAGGAAAAAGTGAACAGCCCCCAAGCAACCGAGGATCCCGAATAGCTCAAAAGCCCGGCGCCAGGAGACATACTGCAACACCTGAAAGACGAGCCACGGGGTGAAAGCGCCGCCCCACCGCGCGCTCATCCACATGATGCCCTGCGCCCGCACCCGCTCGCCCTGGGGCAGCCAGGTGGTGAAGGCCTTGGTCATGTTGGGGAAAAAACCCGCCTCGCCGGCGCCGAACAGGAAACGGGTGATCCACATGGAGACCAATCCCCTGGCCCATCCCGTGGCGGCTGTGAAAAACGACCACCACAGGATGATGCGGGTGAGTACTCGCCGCGGCCCCATCCAGTCGCCTAAAAACCCGCCCGGAATCTCGAACAGCGCGTAGGCGAGGGTGAAAGCCGAAAACACATAACCCATCTGAACCTTGGAGAAACCGAGGTCCTTCGTGATCAGCGGGGCGGCTTGGGAGATGCAGACGCGGTCGATGTAGGTGATTACCGACAGGGCCACGGAGAACAGGATGACGCCGTGGCGGACGCGCGTGGGTTTTCCCATAACGGATAGAATGCCACAGAGACACAGAGGCACAGAGGGAAATCCACTTTGGTTTCCTCTGTGTCTCTGTGCCTCTGTGGCATTCTAGTGCCGAAGAATCCGCACCCGCCGGCGATGGTGGGCCGGCTCTTTGAGGTCCTCGTTACGCAGCACGCTGATGGACCCGTCGACCTCGAGCACCGCCAGGTGGACGTCGGAGACCTCGCCCACGCCGTGCTCGCGGAAGGCCTGAGTCAGGTCATCCAGGGTCAGGCCCTCGCGCCGGAGGTGTTCCGGGATCAGCTTGCCGTCGTGGACCAGCATGGTGGGGGAGCCGCGCAGGGCCCGGGCCAGCCGTCCGCCGCGAGCCACCAGGCGCGACACCACCAGGTTCAGCGCCAGCAGCGTCGCCGCCGCGGCCAGCCCGCCGGCAAGCGACGTGCTCGGGCCGACCATCGCGTTCTGGACGGCGTTCGAGATCAGCAGCAGCAAGACCAGGTCGAACGGGGTCAGTTGTCCCACCTCGCGCTTTCCGGTCAACCGCAGCCCGGCCAGCACGAACGCATAGACGACGGCCGAACGAAAAACAATATCCAGAATCTCCCGCATACTGACTACTGCCTACCGTCTACTGTGTACTGCTCGTCGCGCGTGCCGGCGAATGTCCTGGAATGAGAGGCCGCTCCACAGCACCGACAAGGTGCCGATGATCAGCAGCGGCGCGGTGAGGATGACGAACATGACCACCGTGAACTCGGCGGCCGTGGTCTTGTCCACGCCGAACAGCAACAGCGCGGCCACGCAGGTCACCTGGAAAGAACCCAGGTTGGCCGGAGCGTTAGGGATGGCCGTGCCCAGGTGCAGGATCAGCAGCACAGCCGAGGCGACCCAGAAGGAGAAGTAGAGGCCGTAGCTCCACATCATGAACCAGACCGCCAGGATCTGGGTGACCAGCAGCAGCAAGCTGGCGGCCATTGCCCAATAGAGCGAAGCCGAATGCCCGATGGTTTGCAGCCCCTCGAACAAGCGGTCGATGAAGTGCAGCAGCATCGACAGCAGATGGCGCTGTCCGGCGCGCGTGCGCTCCAGGGCGTGGGTGACCTTGAGACCCTCCGCCAGCACGGCGATCAGCAGCGCCACGCCGACCAGCACCAGCACGCCCAGGACCTGGGCGCCGCGGGCGAAGACCGACGGCAGGTCCGTTGCCAGCGCGGCAATCCCGAAACCGATCGCCAGCCAGACACCGTCCATCAGCCGCTCGATCGCAACTGAGCTGAGCACCACCGAGAACGGCAACTCGGTCCAGCGGTGCGCCAGGTAGGCCCGCACAAACTCGCCGCCGCGCAGCGGCAGCAGTTCATTGGTGAACAGCCCCACGTAGATCGCCTGGGTCGACCGAAGGATCGACGGCGAGCCGAGCGGCCGGAGAACGTAGTTCCACCGCACGGCCTGGACCACGTAGGAGAACACGTCGCACAACACCGCCGGGATGACCCACTTCCACTCGATGAAGGCCAGGTCAGCGATGAACTCTTTCCAATCGAAGTCGTGGAGGACCCAGAACAGGCCAGCCGCCGCGCCGATCCACACGAGTGCGGTCATCAAGCTGCGGCGGAGCGTGCGTTCTTCAGCAACCGTGACGGGCTGGTCCATGCAGTTTCATTCTACAAGGTGTGTAGGGCGGCCTCATCCCAGGCAGCGCGCGGGCCGGGCTGGTAGGTCCGCGGCGCAAACGAGCGCCGCACCAGTTCCCGCGCCTCGGTCGGACTGCGCAGATGGCCCAGGGCCATCGCCTGCAACAGCACGTTGCCCACCGCGGTCGCCTCCTCCGGGCCGGCGATCACCGGCAGACCCGTGGCGTCGGCAGTGAACTGGCACAGCACCGTGTTGCGGGCTCCGCCGCCCACGACGTGCAGCGCGCGAAACTGCCGGCCGAGGATCCCCGCGAGCGTCTCCAGCACGGCGCGGTATTTCAACGCGAGGCTCTCGAAGATCACCCGCGCCGTTGCGCCCGGCCCCTGGGGTGCGGCCTGGCCGGTGCAGCGGCAGAAGGCAGCGATCTTCGCCGGCATCTCGCCCGGGCTCAGGAACGACGGGTCATCCGGATCGACGATGGCGGCGAATGGCTTTGCCTTAAGCGCCGCCTCGCACAGCTCCGCGTAGCCGGGCTTCACTCCCTCGCGGGCCCACGCGCGCCGGCATTCCTCGAGCAGCCACATCCCGCTGATGTTCTTGAGCAGGCGGATGGCGTCCCACGCGCCGCCCTCGTTGGTGAAGTTGGCGGCGAGCGTCGCTCCGTTGATGATCGGCGCCGGGATTTCGACGCCCAGCAGGGACCAGGTACCGGAGCTGAGGTAGGCCCAATCCGCTCCTTCGGCGGGCACGGCGGCGACCGCCGAACCCGTGTCGTGGCTGGCCGGCGCGACCACTTGCGCGCCGCTCGCGCCGGTCTCGGTGGCGACCGAACAGAGCAGCGGCCCCAGCACCGTGCCGGGGGGGACGATCTCCGGCAGCAGGCGCACCGGCACGCCCAACCGCTCGAGCAGGCCCCGCGCCCAGGCGCCCCGTCGCGGGTCGTAGAACTGCGTGGTGGTGGCGATGGTGTATTCGCTTACCGCCCGCCCGGTAAGCCAGTAATGGAACAGGTCGGGCATCATCAATAGGGTCCGCGCGTGGTCGAGCAGGTGCGGGCGCACCAGCCGCGTGGCATAGAGCTGGTACAGCGTGTTCAACTGCATGAACTGGATGCCGGTCTGCTCGAAGACCTCGCTCCGCGGGACCACGGCGAACAGCCTCTCCATCACGCCGTTGGTGCGCGCGTCGCGGTAGTGGTAGGGATTCTCGAGGAGCGCCCCGTCGGCGCCGAGCAGGGCGTAATCCACGCCCCAGGTGTCCACGCCGACGGAGGCGATCGCGCCGCCGGCCAGTCGCGCGGCCGCCGCCAGGCCCTTCTTCATCTCGTCGAACAGGCGCAGCGCGTCCCAATGCAGGCTGTCGAACACGCGCACCGGGCCGTTGGGAAAGCGGTGGGCCTGTTCGAGCGCCAGCCGCTCGCCATCGAAGCGTCCCAGCATGGCGCGGCCGCTCTCCGCGCCCAGGTCGAACGCAACGCAGTTAAGCGTGGGCATGGATGGCCTTCTCGTTGAGCTCGATTCCGAAGCCCGGCGCCGCGGGCACGCGGATCTTGCCCCCGGAGAAGGCCTCGGGCGGCGTAATCAGGTCCGGGCGCCAGGGCGCTTCGCCCCAGGCGTACTCGAGGATCAGAAAATTGGCGAGGCCCGCGCACCACTGGATGCTCGCCGCCATGGCCACCGGACCGCTCGGGTTGTGGGGCGCCACCACCACGCCATCGAGTTCCGCGATCGCCGCGATCTTGCGGCCCTCCAGGATGCCCCCGCA
>JACQDI010001007.1 GCA_016201195.1 Acidobacteriota bacterium
CTTGTAGGTCTCGCGGACACACATCGGACAATAGAGGTTGCACTTGGCCGTGGTCTCTACGATGTACTCGACCGGCAGCGCTCCCAGGCGCTCGCGGCGGGCCAGGTATCCACCCAGGAGTTTCCATCGGTTCCAGAAACGCATTTCTTCGATTGTATAATGCTGACAGGAGCTGCATGGCTGTTTTGCTTCCCATCGCGCTTTTAGCTTCCGGGGTGGTCGTCCGGCCGGTAGCCAACATGCACTCGCGGCCCGGCGAGGACGCGGACGTGGTCTCGCAGGCTATCTATGCGAGCAACGTCGGCTGGCTAGAAGAAAAGGACGGATGGGTCAAGGTGCGCACGGCCGACGACTACAGCGGTTGGATGCCCGCCGCGTCGCTTCGGAAAGCCGATCGCGCCTACGCCGCGGCCGGCCGCGTTGCCCAGGTGGAGAGCCTGTTCGCCAACCTCTACCGCGAAACCAGCGTGACCAAGCACCAACCGCTCCTTACCGTGCCGTTTGAAACGCGGCTCGAAGTGGTCGCCGAGCCCGACACCGAGGAGCGTCGCTGGCTCCAGGTGCGGCTGCCCGACGACCGTCCCGCCTGGCTGCAACGCGGCGATGTGACGTTCGAGCCGAAGCCGCTCCCCATCGAGGAGATGGTCGCCCTGAGCAAACGCTTCCTCGGCCTGCCCTACCTGTGGGGCGGGACCTCCAGTTTCGGCTACGACTGCTCCGGCTTCACGCAGATGCTCTGCCGCCGCCGCGGCGTCCTCCTCCCTCGCGATGCCGCCCCCCAGGCCCGCTGGGAAGGCCTGCGGCCCGTGACCCGCGACGAACTCCAGCCCGGCGACCTGCTCTTTTTCGGCTCTTCCCCCGACAAAATCACCCACACCGGCCTGTACGTCGGCAACGGCGAGTTCATCAACGCCACCACCCACGAACACCCCGCGGTCCAGATCAGCCGCCTCGCCGATCCGCACTGGACCAGGCTGTTCGTCGCCGCCCGGCGGTTGAAGGTCGCGGTAGAATAGAGTTAACGGAGTTAGACATGAGCCTGGAAGAAACGGTGGTCGATAAGCTGCGGGCGTTGCCTGTTGAAAAACAACTGGAGGTGTTGGATTTCGTCGAGTTTCTTCAACAAAAAACTGTTGTGAAGCGACCCCGGCGCAGCGTGGAAGGCCTATGGGCCGACTTGGGTATCGATATCACCGAAGAAGACATCGCAGAGGCCCGACGTGAAATGTGGGGCAACTTCCCCAGAGACTTCCCCAAGGAAGACCCCTGATGGGTCCTGTCGTAGCCGATACCCACGCTGTTCTATGGTATCTGCTCAAATCGACGGCCCTCTCGCCATCTGCGCTGGCCGCACTGAGAGAGGCTGTCCGTACGGGCGATCGAATCTACGTCGCTTCGATTTCCCTGGTGGAAACGACATATCTGGTGGAGAAAGGAAGGGCTCCTAGGATAGCCCTCGACCGCCTGACCGAAGCAGTGCAGGACGTTGGCACAAATCTGGAACTGGTTTCTCTCAGCCTGGCGGTGGCCCAGGCCGTTCGGAGTATCCCGCGTGAGGTTGTTCCCGACATGCCTGACCGGATCATTGCGGCGACTGCTCTGCATCTGAGCTTGCCGCTTATCACCCGCGACCGGAGGATTCAGGCGGCGAACGTGCAAACCATCTGGTGAAGCATGCACCGACGAACGTGGTTGAAAGCCATGACCGCCGCGGCCGCGATGCCGCTCCCGGGCCGCGCCGCACCCGCCGCCGTCGAAACCAAGATCGTCCGGCTGCGCCTGCGCAACACCTGGACCACGGTCATGTCGTCCAGCGACTACCGCGACAACATGCACCTGCGCTTCACCGCCGGCGGTGTGACCGGCGTGGGTGAGGCGGCGCCCATTGTGCGCTACCACGAGGACGCCGAATCGGCCCGCCGCGCGGCGGATTCGGTCCGCGATTTGCTCGCCTCGGCTGACCCGTGGCAATTCTCCAAGGTGATGGCCGAGGTATTCCGCCGCGTGGAGGGGCAATACGCGGCCAAGGCCGCCATCGACATCGCGCTGATGGATTGGGCCGGCCAAAAGCTCGGCGTGCCCCTTTACCGATACTTCGGTCTCGACCCGCGCGA
>JACQDI010000146.1 GCA_016201195.1 Acidobacteriota bacterium
CGCTCGATCTGAACCAGGTCCCCCGCGCTGGCGTTCCCCGGCGTGCTCAACGCAAGGCTGGTGTCGTCTGTGCCCACCGCCGTCGCCAGCGCGACCGTGCTGGTGCCCTGCAACTCGTCCCGGAAATGCAGCGTGAAAGTGCCCGTGCGGATCCCCTGCGTGTTGGCCAGTTGCGGGAACGCGATCCCCAGAAAGCGCAGCATGCCGTCGTCGTGCGCCGAGCTGCCGAACGAAGGCGGCGGCGGCACATCCTGGTCGTCCACGCCCGTTCCTCCGCCCCCGATCCGCCACCGCGTCACCACCGCCAGCGCCTCGGGTGATTCCACGTTGTTCACGTTCGCCGCGCGGCCGCTGATCTGGACCACGCGATTCCGCAGGTTGGGAATCTGGAACCGCGCCGGGCTCGACCGCGCCCGCCCACCGAAATGCCACGCCGCTTCGTTCACCACGAAGTGCGTGCTTGCGTCCGGCTCGACGTCCCACGCCCGCTCCACGGTCAGCGTGGTCGCCGTGTTGGCCGTGATCGCCCGCTCCTGCCCGGCCCCTTGCCCCTCCACCAGCCGCACCACGTGCCCCACGTACGCGCTGGGAGTGAGATTGAGCGTGTCGTTCCCCACCGTCTGCGGCCCGGTGATGGTGGCGAACTTTTCGTCGGTCTCCTCCAGCCGCCAGTAAAAGTTGGCGTGATCGTAATATGGATCCGGCGACGCCACCAGCTCCGCCGCGAATCCCGTGTCGGTGAACTGGCTCGCCGGCGCCACGCCGCTCTTGATCCGGTGGAGCTGGGTGGGTAGCTCCCCGCGGTACACGCTGAACGTGCTCGTCCCCGCCGTGAAGCTCAGCCCGTTGAGCTGCACGCTGTTGGCCGCGCTGCCCGCCGGTACCTTCGCCCGCACCGTGAACGACGGGCTCGACTCCTCCCCCTCCGCGTCCGTGGCCGTCACCGCGTAGTAGAGCGTCTGGTTTCCGGCCAGCGTCCCGCCCTGCGGCAGCACCGTCGCCTGCAAGCTCACGATCGGAATCCCCGCCAGCCGCGATTGCCCCGCCACCGGCGGCGAGAACTTCACCTCCACCTCGGCGAGGATCGTCCCGTCCGTCCCCGTCACCTCGATCTCCGTGATCTGATATTGCACCTGCCCGTTCGCGTCTATCTCCGTCCCGGTGATCGGATTCGGCAGCCCGGCGCCCACTCCCGGCTGCCGCCGCGTTTCTGGAATCAGTGTCAACTGCCCGTTGGTGTCCTGGTACCAGGCGTCGTTGTGGATCTGCGCGGTGAGGTGCACCGTCCGGCAGTTCATTCCCGGTGCGACCTTCAGGATGCGGAACGGCTGATTGATAAGGCCCTCTTTCCCGTAGCTGACCGTGATCAGGTCCCCCACCCGCTGCCCCAGTGCCTTCACCGTCGTGTCGAACTCGATGTACTTGTTCCCGCGAATGGACTTGTCGAGGAAGAACTTCAGCACCCGCGCCGCCTGGTCGTAGGTGGGGATGCCGTCGGCCAGCAGCCGCCCGGTGATCTCCTGCCCCGTCCGCGCTGTGTCGTCGGCGTCCACCATCGCCAGGCTGTCCTGCTGGTATTCATTGAACGCGTCCTGAAACTCGATCGAAAACCGGTTCGGCGTATCGGCCGTCGGCCGCGACCACATCTTCACCGTGGACGCCTCGTTCTGCTCTCGCAGAATTCCCGAGCGCGGCCCGCCGCTCGCGCCGTCCGCATATAGATAGGCCGGCCATCCCCCGTTGACCATGGCCGGAGCGTTCGATCCGGCGGGCTTCTGCGGCTGTTCGAGCGCCAGGCTGTTCTCCACCCGCACCCCCAGCTTCGCTTCGGTCGTGTAGCTCAACCGCAGCCGTGCGTTGTTGCGCACCCCGCGAATCACCTCCGCCGCCATGCGCCGCGCCCGCAGGCCCAGGTTGCACTGGAACCGCCGCACCGAAATCGGGTTGCCGTTGTTGTCCACAGCCGCGATCGTCTCGTCGCAAAACGCCGCCGCCTGCGCAAAGCTCTTCAGGTCCAGCTCGCTCAACTGCCAGTTGCTCCGCCGCAGCACGTCCAGCAGCACCCACACCGGATTGTTGTCGAACTCGTAGCCGAGCGAATTTCCGTTGGCGTCAAACCTTTCGATCTTCGTCCCCTCGATCAGCGCCCGCACCCGCGGCAAGCTTGTGCCGTTGTTGATCTGGTTGGGCACTACCACCGAGAGGCACGCCATGCTGCCGTAAGGATCGCTCGCCGGGTTCCCGCCCGCGTCCAGAAAGTCCGGGTTGAACCCGCCCGTCCGCGCCCCGCTCGCAATCGGGTTGTACCAGCCGCTGCCGGTCATGTTGCGCCCAACCACCCCCGCCGGAATCTCCACGTTGTTCACCACGACCTTCAGCACCTGGTTGATCTCCCCCAGCGCCAGCAGCACCTCCATGCGCGTCAGGTTGCCGTCGTTGCGCGAGAACACCACCAGCGGCTCGATCCAGGCCGTGCCGTAGGCCAGCGGCACGAAGTCGTTGTACCGCGCCTCGTTTGATTGCACTGGAGATAGGTGCGTGCCCTTCTCCCCGGAGCTGCGAACCTGGATGCTGGGCGGCACATACTCGATTCCGCCGAACCGCCGGGTGATAACGCCCGCGCTGTCGCGGTCGAACATCCCGCGCGCCCGGCAATCCGCCTTGGTCAACGCGCAACTGGTGAACGGCACGCCCCCGGGCCCCAGGTTCCCCACCCCTCCGGCCAGCCCGGCCGAATACCCGCACCGGTAGAACCGCGAGAAGCGGCCCTCCGCGCCTCCATCGAGCGCCTCCTGCCGCTGCGCGTCAGTCGCCGGAAACTCCCACGGGCAGCGGCGTTCGATCCGCACCGGCGGCAGCAGGACCCGCTGCATGCTCATGCGATTGGTGGCCGTGAGGCGAAAGGTCTGCTCGGTGATTTCGTCCGGCGGGTTCAAAATCCCCTGAAACAGCACCATGCTTTCGGTTGCCGGCCCGTTCGCCACCAAGTCATAAAACAGGAACGTCGCCGTCAGCTTCGCTCCCTTCCATCCGGCGGCCGCCTCCAGTTGCGAAAAGTGGGAATCCGCGTTGGCCAGCGTCAGCGACAGCTTCGGCACCGCGTCGATGCCCTGCGCGCTCGCCGTCTGGATCTCGAACAAATTGTGCCGCAACACGCGCGCGCTATAGAGCGTCCCGCCGACGGTAACCTGGTGCGTGCTCCAATGCTCGCTCTCGCCGTTCGCCAGCACCGCGTCAAACAGCAGCAGGGGCGTCTGGGCGACGGCCTGCTCTTTTAGGTTTGCAATGGTGTCCATGAGATCCGAATTACGCCCGAGTGCTGCCCCGGCCCCGTCATGCGGTCCTCCAGGCTGTCAGTCGAGAGCCGCGCCGCCGGATGCACCCCGCCCTGCTGCATAGTCTTCTTGTACGCCGAGGCCGCCGGTTGCGCCTCCAGTTGCGCGCCGTAGATCGCCGCCGGCGCCGTCACGCGGAACACGACCGTCTCCGAAACCCCCGTCCACGCCGTGCTCAGCGTGTAGCGCCGCCACTGCCCGTCCGTCGAAAACCCGACGGCCGTCCGCTGCCCCGCGCCGTCATTCAGTTCAAACCCTGCCCCCGCCTGCGTCGCCCGCGCCCAGATCGACGCCGCATACCGGAACTGCGCTGGAATGCCGAGGGGTTGGCTAAGCGTGCCCGCCCCGCTCAGCTCGCTCGCCGCCGTCCCCCCCAACGGATCGGCGATCCCCTCGGCGACCGTCACCCCGCTCGCCACCCACACCGCCTCGGTGAACTTCTCGCTCCACGCCAGCAGGTTTTCCCCCGGCTCCAAGAACAAGAAAGTTTTCAGTCGCCCTTCCACCGCCGCAAACAAGTCCCGGATCGCCTGCCATTCCCCGTCGCTCAGCGATTCCAGCTCGAGCTCCCACTGCCGCTCCAAAAAATCGAGGTCCTGCACCCGGATTTCGCTCCCATCGAGCGCCCGATTCACCAGCGTCCGATACCCCGTCTCCCGCCGCACCGGAAACTGCGACACCGCCCCGCTCCCCAGTTGTGGAAACACCAACATGCCTTTGCGTCTTTGCCCCCTTTGCGTCTTTGCGTGCGCTTTTACGCCGCCACTTCCTCTACCGTCACCCGTACCGCGCACCGCGACTCGCTCTCCTCGCGCATCTCAAACTGGTCCTCTCCGAACCGGCACGCCGTGACTACCGTCCCCGTCCACGGATCCTCGAACTCGAACACGCCCAGCCTTCCCTGCTGCTCGTCGAAGAACCGCGCCAGCCGCGCCGTCTCGGTCTCATCCAGCATCTGCAAGTCCACCACCCACCGCCGACGCGCCGCCGCGAAATCCCGGTATCGCTGCTCGCCGCAGTCCAGGAATTTCTTCACCTCGGTCGAATACCTCTCCGCCCGCGCCGCGGGATACTGCACCACCGCCCCCGTCTTCAATTTGGGAAACCTGGACATAGACCCTACAGTTCGCTGATCAGATCATTCACCGGATGCATGTACAGCATCGCCTCCCGCACCGCTTGGGCGATCTGTTCGGAGTGATCGAGGAATGACCGGCTGTCCATCGCGCTCACGTTCACCGTCACCTGGGGCTGCACCAGGACCGGCTGTTCGGCGCGCACCTGCCCTCGCTGGTCCCGGTCCGCCCGCGGAAAGCCCTCCAGGATGTTTTCGGTATTCGCCACTTCCAACGCCAGTCGCGCCGGTTCGACAAAACGGGTGAGCGGCGCCGGCTGCTCACCGGAGCCTCCTCCAAACAGCCCCGCGATCTGGAGCCCCAGCGAGGCCAGCCCAAAGCCGCTCTTCAAAATCCCTCCCAGCAGCCCGCCGCCGTCTTTGAGCCCGCCCGCAAGACCGGCGAGCAGCCCTCCCAACTCGCCCCGGAACCCCCCCAGCGCCTCCGTGTTCGCCGCCGTCGCCTTACTCAGTTCGCCAAGCGCCTCCACGATCCCCGTCTCCTTCTGCGCCTCTCCGCCCGTTCGGTTCCCCGGCTCTTCGGCCGTTTGGCCCCCCGCCTGTTCGGCCGTCGGCTTGTCCGCTTGTTCGCGGAACTGCTCGGTCAACGCCGCCAGCGCTCGCACCGTCTCCCGCTGCGCCTCCGCAAGCTGTCCCAATCCGTTATCAGTCATCGCCCTCCACCGTCAACGCCTCTTCGCCTCCCCGCCTCTTCGCCTCTTCGCCTCCCCGCCTCTTCGCCTCTTCGCCTCTTCGCCTCCCCGCCTCTTCGCCTCTTCGCCTCTTCGCCTCTTCGCCTCCCCGCCAAGCTATCGGTCATGGCTCTCCGCCTTCAGCACCACAAATGCATCCACCCGCCGCGCCGGCCAATCCAGAATCTCCCCGCCGCCGCCGAGCGCCTGGTGCACGTAAAAATCCTCGAGCCACCCCAGGCTCTCGCCGGTCACATAGCTGACTGGGCACTCGGTGATGCCCACGCGACCCGCTGCCCACACCATCCGGTCCGCGTCCCGCCCTTCCCAGCCGCAGCCCCGCTTCTTCTCCAGGCCTAAGCGGCGGCAATCGTCGCACTTCCATCCGGTCTGGTTTCCTCGCAGGAAATGGAAGGCGACTCGCAGTTTTTTCGTTCCGCCTCGCTGAGCCCCGCCTCGCGCCGGATGGCCCGCAGGACCTCCTTCACCAGCGCTTCCGGCCCCTTCTCCACCAGGCTCTCCGGCGTCACCGGCTCCCCGTCGATCTCGATCCCCGTCACGCCCCGCAATCCCCATCGCAAGTAGATGCGGTCGATCTCCCCCGCCAGCAGCGCCGCTTCCGCCTCCCGTTCCGGCCCCTCCGGCCCGGCTGTCACGAATTCCAGCTTCCCCAGCCACCCCTTCAATTGCCGGATCAGCTCCAGTCGCCGCCCAAACGACATCCGGTCCACCACAAATCTCACCCCCGGCGCCGCTTCCGACACGATTTCAACCCCACTCTCGTATCCCACGCGCGTCTCCTGTCTGCTGCCCACTGCTTATCCAAAAGCGACGTAAATCTCGTCGTCCTGCGACCCCTGCGCCCGGCACCCGGTGAAGCTCCACTCCAGCACTCGGTCGCTATCATCGAACTCCGGCACCTTTGGCACGACGCTCTTCAGATACGCGCCGAACAACTGGCCGGCGCTCTGCCCCAACTGGAACATCACCTGGATCGGCGTCTGCGCCCGCGCCGCCTGGTAGAGGCCCTTGGTCGCCGCGTCGTCCTCCTCAAACAGCCGGATGTCGGCGGTCACCTTGCGCATCCCCGGCGCGTGGCACTGCGGCACACTCGACCCGAACTCCCGGTTCCGCATATCCAGGTCGTTGTCCAGTTCCACCGTGGCCTTGGTGATGGTCAGGAACTTCGACGCCGTCGCCCCCAGCCAGGCCTGCCCCAGGTTGCCCGGCACCACCATCCCCGGCCCGCCGCTCAGCGCCGGCTCGGCCGGAAATGCGCCCAGCCCCCCCTGCCCGGCCGTGAACGACACCGTGTCCAGCACGTCTTGCGCCTCGCCGCTGAACTCGAATTCGTGAAAGTCGCTGTTGATCTTCACCCGGCAGATCCCGCACGCCGCCCCGATCAGGATCCGGCTCACCGCCCCCGTCGGATCCCAGTAATCGAAGATGGAGACCGTCGGCAGATCGGCCGCCGGCTTATAGCTCACCGCTCCGGTCAGCGTCGCCCCACTCGCTGGCGCCGCGCTGAACGGCGCGCTCAGTGTGACGCTCGTGGGGCTGCTCACCGCCGCCACAAACCGCAGCTCGCCGTTGAACCCGAACGCCTGCCCCTCCACCAGCCCATGCGGGCCGCTGAACACGATCTGCGTCGTGCTCGACCCGCCCCCCGCCGTTCCGCCGGCGAAGACCAGCGGTCCCCCGCCCAGCACCGACTGGAAAAGCTGGCCTGCCGCGGGCGCCGTGCCCGGCGTCGTCCCCGCCAGCAGGTAGGTCTGCAAATCGAACTGCGTCCGCTTTCGCCCGCCCGGCGCCACCCCGACGAAGGTCCGGCTCCCCGTCTTGTCCTTCCTGTCCCGCAGCTCGTCCCGCTGCCGGATTCCCAGCTTGACCGCCGCTATCCGGTCCGCGGCCGCGATCGCCGGCGCCTGCCCGAACGCCGGCTCCACCTTCACATAGAACCGATTCTGATTCGATAATACACAGTTAGCCACAGCCCTCTACCTCCAGTTCCACCCTGGCGTTTTGGATAAAATTCCGTCCCCCCAGCTTCACCGCCTCGAACTTCACCGTGTAGGCCCCGTTGTAAATCAGGCCTTCCCCCCACGGCCCGGCCGATTCGGCCAGAGCCGTGATCACCGCCTCCACGTAGCTCGCCAGCTCCCGCTCCAAACCCTCATACCGCTCCCCGGTGCACCGTACGTCGGCCACCAGCCGGATCGGCCCCGAGAATCCCGCGAACTTGCGCCGCAGCACGTTGTCCATCCGCGCTGCGTAAACGTACACCGCCGGGTAGACCGTGCTCCGGTTCTCGTCCGCCAGATCCGCCGGAACATTCTCCAGCCTCACCGACTTCTCCTCCAGCAGCTTCTTCCCGCTCTCTGCCAGCACCACGTTCGCGTCATTGAGCAGGACGGCCTTCAGCTTCTCGAGTCCGACGATGCAAAGATTCGCCACAAAATCACCAAATCACCAAATCAAAAAATCACCAAATAGCCTCACGCTCTTTGCAGGAACCGCGGCACGGTGCGGTAAAAGTCCGGTTCCTGGCCCGTCCCCACCGCAACGCCCACCGCCAGGCCCGTCGCCGGCATCATCCAGGGCTGCCCCAGCGCGAGCGGCTGGCTGTTCTGCCGCGTCGCCTCACCGCTCGCGCCCCCCACGTACACGTTCCATCCAACCGCCGGCGCCGGCGCCGCCGGCGGCGTTACCCGCAGCGCCTGGTTGGCCGGCACGTCCGCCGCCGTCTCTTGGCTGGGAGCTCCCTCGTTCGATCCGTCCACCCAGGTCATCCGCACGTATAGCGTCATCGCTCCCAGCGTCCCCGCCACCCAATCGACGGCAGGCCGCCGCGGCCGCGGCACGGGCCGCGTCACCACCCCGATCCCCGTCTGGTACAGCAGGTTTGACGCCCACCTCGCCAGCTCCTTGTACTCGCTCCACTTCGGCAGGTACTTGTCGTTGACCTTGCGGTTGTAGGCATCCCGATAGGCGATGGCCAGCGTCTGAAAGGTGTGCCACAGCCTCAGCGGCTGGGTGACGGCCACCTGGTCCAGCGTGAAGCGGCTGGTGTTGATGTCCGCCCCGGTTGAATTCCACCCCGGCGCCGTCCAGTAGACATTCCCCGGACGCAGCGCGGCCGCCGCCAGCTCCGCCCCCACCTCGCTCTGAGCCAGGCGCAGCTTCGCCTCCAGGTCGATCCCCTCGGCGTCGGCCACCTCCACCAGGTTGGCCTCGTAGGCGATCAGGTCCTGCACCTCCGATATGAAGCCATCGCTATAGAGCGCCATCGATCATTCCTTCGAACCGCCGCGCCCCTGCTGCTGCAACGCCCGCAGGTCGCTCTCGGTCAGCATCGTGAACTGGACCTTCGCTGAGGCTCGCTTCTGCTCCTCCTGCTTTTGCTCTTCCGCCACGCGCTCGCGGAACAGGGCAGCCTCCGCCTTCTCGGCCAGCACCGCCAGCCCGTCGGCGGCCATCTTGGCCGCCAGAAACCGCGCTACCTCGGTCAGTCGCCCGCTGATGCCCCCGTCCGGCGTGGCCAGGCTCTTCACCACCACAAACTCCTCGGGCATCTCCTGCTCGATCTGCCGTAGTTTTCGGTAATACACTTTCAGGTCCATGGTTTGTAGCCATCAGCCATCAGCCCTCAGCCATCCTCAACCGAGCCGGTCGTCCGGCGGTTGCTGAAAGCCGAAAACTGACGGCTGACCGCTTCCTCCCTACGAATTCATCTGCACCCCAAACGCGTTGCGCAGGATGGCCGCCCCGTAAAGCACGTCCACGGTGAACTGCTGGGCCAGCGTGCTCGGCTGGTAGCTCATCACCAGGCGCATCCCGAAGTTGCCCAACTCGGCGTACTCCGCGATGGCTCCCGTCCCCGGCAGCGGTTGCGGTAGCCGCCGAATCACCAGGCCGATCGCATCCCGTGTGAACGCCAGGTTGTGCGTCGTCACCGGCGCGCTGCCCGTCTGCGGCACGTACTGCGACCGGAAGATGTAGAAGTCCTTGACCTTCCCCACCGTGCCCTGGATCAGAGCGTTGACCCCCGCTTCGCCGGCCGTGTTCCACTCGCTGAATCGCGCGATCTGCCGCAGCGCCGAGTAACTGCCGGGATCGACCACCAGGTACTTGTTCTGATCGGGCGGAACCTTGGCCGCAAACAGCACCGTTTCCGCCGAGTCGATCACCGCTTCGGTCAGCGGCGTCCCCGCGGCTCCGAGCGGCGTGTTTGCCGTGAAGCCCGCGTACAGATTCAACAAGTCCCGCTCGATCTTTTCCGCGATGGCCACCACCGCCGGCTGCATGTAGGTCATCAGCAGATCCGGCACTGCCAGCGCCTTGGTCACGTCCGGAATCAGGAACGTGGCCTCCATGTGCGTGTTCAGCACGATCTGCGCATTCCCCAGGCTGGGATTCTGCGTGGTCACCGTGCCCCCCTCCGCGATGTTGCTGGCCACCAGCGCCGGCGTAATGGGGACGTTGACCGTGTCCCCTGCCTGCCCCAACACCGGTTCATAGTTGCGGTTCACCAGGTTTCCCATCACCAGGTTCCCGACCAGCGCCGGCAATGCTTCCGCCGCCACCAGTTTGACAATCGCTTGCGCGACGTTTGCTGACGTAATTGCTGCCATTCTTTTTGCTCCTTTGATATGGGCCGCGACCTAGCGCGGCCTGAAATTCATTACAGCCACCCTGCCACGTCTTTCCCTGCGATCCGAGCGATCTCCCGCCGCGCCCGTTCTTTCTCCTCTGCGCTCATCCCCGGCCGGATCTTGCTCAGGTCGAAACTGCCTCCTTCTGTTTCCTGCCGCTTACTGCCGCTTGCCCCCGACCCGCCCGCAATTCGCGCCGGCAAAAACTCGGGATTCTCCGTCACGAATTTCGTCAGGAACTCTTTGGCGTCCACTTCGCCCTGGTCGCTGCTGGCGTAGAGCCGCCCGTCTTCTCCCCGAAAAATCTCGTCCTTCACCAGCCGGAATGCCAGCTCCGGCTTCTTGACCCCTAGCTGCTGCAGTTCCAGCTTGATCGTCGCGAAGCGGTCCGCTTGCTCCGCCATCTTGCGGTGGCGGTCGCTCTCCTCTGTCAATTCGTTCAGGCGTCTCTCCAGTTGCTCCCGCCTCCGCCGCTCCTCAGCCAGTGCGGCCTTCAAGGTCGGCTCCTGGTCCGCCGCTGCTCTCTGTTCTTGGTCCATGCCTCCGCCCTCCCCGCCCTCTGCTGCCTACTGCGTGCTATCAATCTCCCGCGCCACCTGGTTCTTCAGCTCCTGCGGCCCGTCCTCCAGGTACTTCAGCGCCAGCCGCTTCTGCATCTCGCGGCCAAATGTGCCCGACCCCGTCACCAGCTCCCGCAGTAACTGCGCGTTGGCGAGTTCCTCGCTGAAGTCCTTCACGTCGAACTGGTCGAGCCCGGTTACCTGCACCGCCACCTCGTCCCGCCGCGCGCCGGCGATCAGCCGCAGCGTCTGGCGCATGAAATCCTTGACTACGTCTCCGTACGCCCGCAGCACCTCGTGGGTGACCATCTGGTCTCGCTGCTTGCTGGCCGCCGACTGCGCCACGTTCCGCGCCTCGCGCCCGGCGGCCTGGTTCATCAGGTGGCAGACCCGGTAGATCTCGTCCTTCAGGCGCTCCAGGTTTTCCGCCGCCAGCCGGTAGACGTGCCCCGCCGGCTCGGTCCACCCGAACTTGTCCTCCGGCCC
>JACQDI010000147.1 GCA_016201195.1 Acidobacteriota bacterium
CCGGCAGGGACTGGCCCGGTTCAGCGGGGTGGATCGCCGGTTCCAGGTGCGCGGCCGCGAGGCCGGGGTCACCGTGATGGACGATTACGGTCATCACCCCACGGAGATCCGGGCCACGCTGGCCGCCGCCCGCAACTGCGACTTCCGGAGGATCCACGTTCTGTTCCAGCCCCACCGCTTCACCCGCACGCACTACCTGATGGACGAGTTTGCCGGCTGCTTCGCCGATTGCGACACCCTGTATCTGCTCGATATCTACCCGGCCAGTGAGGCGCCCATCGAAGGGGTGACTGCGGGCGTGCTGGCCGAGCGCATTCGGCGGGCGGGGCGCGAAGTCCGCTATTTCGGCTCGCTCGACGAGGCAGTGGCCGCCATCGCCGCCGCGGCCGCGCCCGGCGACCTGGTGCTGACCCTGGGGGCGGGCAACGTGTGGCAGGCCGGTGACAAGATGCTTGCGCTGCTGGCTAAGGCAACGCGTGTGGAGGCGGGCGTTTCCTGATGAAACCGGAACCGAGACTGCACGACGACCTGGACGCGCCGGAGTCGTCGCCCTATCTGCGGCGATCAAAGCGCGTGGAAGTGCGCCGCGACGCCGCTCGCTGGCGGCGGGTCCTGCTTCTGGGTGGCCTGATCCTCCTGCTCGCGAGCGGCATTCTGGGGGTCACTGCCTACGGGGTAAGCACCTATTTGACTACCTCGCCACGGTTCACCTTGCAGGATTCCCTCGCCATCGCCGGGGTCGAGCACGTAACGCGCGAGCAGGTGGCGGAGATCTTTGCCAACGACATTGGCCGCAGCGTCTTCTCGATCCCGCTCGAGCGGCGGCGGGCGCAACTGATGGTCCTGCCGTGGGTGGAGACGGCGCACGTCGTCCGCGGCTGGCCTAGCCACCTTGGCATCCTGATCCGGGAGCGCCGGCCGGTGGCGTTTGTGCGGGCGCCTTCGGGGCTGAGCCTGATCGACCGCGAAGGAGTGCTGCTGCCGATTCTGGGCGGGGGTAAGTTTCCGTTTCCGGTGCTGGACGGTATCAGCCAGTCGCAGGCCGTGTCGGAACGGAAGAAGCGGGTGGGCGTGGCGCTTGCGGTCCTGGCCGACCTGGACCGGGAGACGCCGGCCCGCAGCGGCGAGGTCAGCGAAATCGACTTGAGCGATCCGAACGACGCGGCGATCACCGTCTCCACTTCCGGCACGCCGGCGCTGGTTCACCTGGGGAACGCCCATTTTCTGGAGCGCTACAAGCTGTTTCTGGAAAACGTGGAGGCGTGGCGGGAGCAATACGGTTCGGTCCGCAGCGTGGATCTCCGGTTTGAAAAACAGGTAATCGTGAGGCCGTAAGATGCCGAAGTCTCCGAGTTATGTGGCCGGTCTGGACCTGGGGTCGAGCCGCACCCGTTGTGTGGTGGGGGTGGAAGAAAACGGGCGGCTGCGCTGCGTGAGTTACGGGGCGGCACGCTCCGGCGGCTGGCGCAAGGGCGCGATCGTCGATCAGGATCCGGTGGTGCAGTCGATCGAGCAGGCGGTGGCTGAGGCCGAAGCGAACGGCGAGCTGTCCATCGAGTCGGTCGTGGTGGGGGTGGGCGGCACCGTGTCGAGCGCCGTCAGCACCGGTCCGGTCAGCCTGCCCGGCTCGCAGCCGGTCGAGCGGGCGCACGTGAACGAGGCGGTCAAGACCGCTGCCCGGGCGCGCATGGGCGAGGATCGCACGCTGCTGCAGGCCATTCCCATCGATTTCAGCGTGGATGGCCAGGGTGGAATTCGCAACCCGCTGGGCATGATGGGACGGCGGCTGGACGCCCAGGTGCGGCTGATCACTGCCTCCACCAAGGCGCACATGAACCTGACCACGGTGGTAAACCGCGCCGGGATCGTAGTGGAGGAGACCGTTTTCGAGCCCTTTGCGGCCGCGCTGGCCACCATCGAAGAGCACGAGCGGCAACTGGGCGTGGCGGTGGCCGATATGGGGGCCGGTTCAACCGACCTGGTGGCCTACCTGGAAGACCAGCTCTGCGCCGCGGTTTCCATTCCCATCGGCGGCGACCATTTTACGCGCGACGTGAGCTACGGCCTGCGCACCAGCGAGGCCGCCGCCGACCGTCTGATCCAGCAGTACGGCAACGCAGTGGCAAAGGCGACGGCGGAAAACAGCATGATCGAGGTGCCGCCGGCGGTTCCGGACGGGCCGGTCGGTGAAGCCTCCCGCCGCATGCTGAACGAGATTCTGGAAGCCCGCGCCGAGGATCTGTTCGTGCACCTGGAAAAGGAGCTGGAGCGCGCCGGTCTCAGCGGGCAACTGATCGCCGGTCTGGTGATCACCGGCGGTGTGGCGCAACTGGCAGGCCTGGCTGACGTGGCCGAGCAAGTGCTGCACGCGAGCATCCGCGTGGGGCTGCCGGCGCCGCTTTACGATTTGCCGGAGGAGCTGGACCAGCCGGGCTGGACTGCGGCGGTAGGCCTGCTGCTTTACGCCCAGCGCCTGCGCCTCCATCGCCGCGCGGAGCGCGACAACATGACCGCCTGGCTGAAGAGCATCTTCGCTGGGTGAAGTTATGAGGCGACACCGAGAAGGAGACGACATGGACACTGACGATCTTCGGTTTGTGTTCGAAGAGGAAACCCGGCAGGGCGCCCGGATCAAGGTGATCGGGGTGGGCGGCGGCGGCTGCAACGCCGTGAACCGCATGATCCACGAGCACGTGGAAGGGGTCGAGTTCGCGGTGGTGAACACCGACGTGCAGGCCCTGCGCGAGTCGAACGCCCACCTCAAGGTCCAGATCGGGGCCAAGCTGACCAAGGGCCTGGGATCGGGTTCGGATCCGGAGATCGGGCGGCGGGCGGCGCTGGAGGACACCGACAAGCTCATCGAGATATTGGAGGGCGCTGACATTGTGTTCATCACCAGCGGTCTGGGCGGCGGCACGGGCGGGGGCGCGGCGCCGATCGTGGCCTCGCTGGCCAACGAGCTGGACGCCCTGACCGTGGCCGTGGTGACCAAGCCCTTCGCCTTCGAGGGGCGCCGCCGCATGAAGCAGGCCGAGCGCGGCCTGGCCGAGCTGGCGGAAACGGTGGACACGGTCATCATCATCCCCAACGAGCGGCTGCTGCACTGCGTGCCGCACGGCACCAGCTTCTTTGAATCGTTCCGCATCGCCGACGACATTCTCCGGCAGGCGGTTCAAGGCATCAGTGATATCATCACGATCCCCGGCATCATCAACCGGGATTTCGCCGACGTCAAGGCCATCATGCAGGGGATGGGCTACGCCATGATGGGCACGGCGACGGCCTCCGGGGAGAACCGGGCGGTGGAAGCGGCGCGGCAGGCCATCTCCAGCCCCCTGCTGGAGGACGCCACCATCGACGGCGCCCGCGGCATCCTGCTGAACGTCACCGGCTCCAGCTCGCTCGGGCTGCACGAGGTGCACGAGGCCTCGAGCATCATCCAGCAGGCCGCGCACGAAGACGCCAACATCATCTTCGGCGCGGTGCAGAGCGAAACGATGGGGGACATGGTGAAGATCACGGTGATCGCCACCGGGTTCAAGGGCGAGAACATCGGCATCCACCGCGCGGCCGGCGCCGGCGTGGTCGCCGCCGTGCGTCCCTACAAGACCGTTTCCGTCCCGCGCGAGGAGGAGCCGGCGCCTGCGCCCGAGCCAGTCCCGGAACCGCTTGCCGAACTTACCCCGGAGATGGCCGAAGACGTCGATGTGCCCGCGTACATTCGCCGGCCTAGAAGCAGCGGGCAGTAGGAAACTCAACTCACCGGCTTGTCGGTAATCGCCGGGTCGCCGACGTCGAACCGGGGGCCGCCTGCGTCCCAATCCTCGGCGCGGAACATGCGCCCCTGCCCCATCGGGCCGTCAATCTCCTTCACAGTGAACCGCACCCGGCCGCCCTTCACTCGGGCGAAGACGTGGTGGTAGAACCAGCCCTTGCTGAATCCCTCGCCGCGCCGCAGTCCGCCCAGGCGCCCGCCGGAGCTGCCCACCTCCATGTAGATGACCCCGTCGTAGGGGAGGCGCACGAACTGGTGGCCGTGGCCGCTGATGACGTGCTCCACGTTGTGCTTCTTCAGGATCGGGTGCAGGCCGGCGGAGGTTTGCCCGCTGCGCAGATAGCTGATCCAGTATGGCTTGTGAAAGAAGACGAACTTGGGCCGCCGCTCGGCGTTGGCTTTCAGATCCGCGTCCAGGAAGGTGAGCTGCTCCGGGGTCAGATCCGTGGTCCGGGAGTTATCCAGCACGGTGAAGTGAGCGTCCTGGTAGTTGAAGCTGTAGTGCGTAGGCCGCTTCGTCTCGTCCCGATACAGGGCCTCGCTTTCGTTCGACCAGATGTCATGGTTGCCCGGCGTGAAGTAGAGAGGATAGTGTTGATACTGTTCCCAGACCGGCCGCAGCTCCTGCCACTGGGCGTCCATCGGGGAGCGGTCGCCTCTGCCCTCGATGGTGTCGCCCACGTTGATCACGAAGTCGGGATGCAGCAGGTCGACCTCGCGCCACACGCGGCCGAATATCTGGTCCTGGTGGCCGCCGGTGCGGTCGCCCATGATCGAGAAACGGAAATCATTTTTGGGCTCGCGGGCGGCGCGGATGAGAAAGCCGGCCGACAAGATGAGAAATATGGCGAGAAACGATCTGCGGTGCCGCATGGGCGTCTCCCGAGACGACGGCTACGACCAAAGACCAACCAGCGGCTTGCCCTTTACCAGCTCGCGGGGCTGGTTGAGGTGGTTGCGGATCTCCATGTCCGGGTCGATACCTAACGTGTAGTATACAGTGGCCAGGAGATCGGTGGGGTGCACCGGGTTCTCTTTGGGCGAGGAGCCGGTCTGGTCGGAAGCGCCGTAGAGCTTACCGCCGGAAATGCCGGCCCCGGCGATCAGCGCGGTGTAGCAGTAGGGCCAGTGATCGCGCCCGTCGGGGGCGTTGGTATTGCCCGAGGTACTCACGCCCAGGCGCGGCGAGCGTCCGAACTCACCGACGGCGACCACCAGCGTTTCCTGCAACAGGCCGCGCTGGTGCATATCTTCCAGCAGCGCCGACAGGGTCCGGTCGAGGACCGGGCAATGGAGATTCTTGAGCGGCTTGAAGTTGGCGGCGTGCGTATCCCAGGAATCGACCTCGGGGTTGCCGTTGGCCACCGCCGGCCAGTTCAACTGCACGAACCGCGTGCCCGCCTCGATCAGCCGCCGGGCCATCAGCGCGCCCTGCCCAAAGGTGGTGCGGCCATAGCGCTCGCGCACCTTGTCCGGCTCCTTCTCGAGGTCGAAGGCGTCCCGGGCCTTGCCGGAGAGCACCAGGTCAAACGCCTTTTCATAATACTCATCCAGGGCGTAGGACTTGAGCGCCTTCTCCAGATCCGGCATCGAGCTGTTCAGGCCTTTGCGAAGCAGGAAGCGATCCTTCAGCCGCTCGGGCGGCACTTCCTTGCGCAAGGTCAAGTCGTCCAGCTTGATGGGCTTGTTCGGATCCTGGTAGAGCCGGTAGGGATCATAGGCCTTGCCGAGGAACCCCGCCGCGCCCCCTTTGCCGATGACGCCGGACTCCTGCAGGGTTCGTGGCAGCTCCACGAACGGCAGCACCGGCTCGGTCGGCGGCTTCAGTTTTGAGATGTGGGAACCGGCGGTAGGGAAGTCGGCCGGCGAGGGCGGCTCGAGTTGCCCCGAAGGCGACACCTTGTCCGGCGGATAGCCGGTCAGCATCTGATAGATCGCCGCGGTGTGGTTGAACAGTCCCTCCGGGGTGTAGCTCATGGAGCGGATCAGGGTGCATTTGTCGACCTGCTCACCGAGCATCGGCATGGTCTCGCTGAGCCATATGCCGGGCACCTTGGTCTGAATGGCTTTGAACTCGCCGCGGATGTTGGACGGCGCCTCTGGCTTGGGGTCCCAGATGTCGAGGTGGCTCGGCCCTCCCTGAAGGAAGCACAGGATCACGGATTTCGCCGCGCCAAAGCCCTTCATGCCCGCCAAGCGAGGCGCGGCTGCTGCCTGCGCCTTCTGCCAGGCGAGAAACGGCGCCAGGCTCAGCCCGAACAGGCTCACGGAGCCGGCGGTGAGAAACTCGCGACGGGTCCTGCAATCACACAAGCGGCCACGACGGCCCGGAATGGTCAGCATAGGCTGCCTCCTCGGAGCGATATCCGCGTCTATTATAATCCAGAGCCAGCCAGAGCGCCCGTTTTAGTACTCGGCGACGTTAGCCGCGGTTACACTTTGGTCAGCCAGGGAACCACCGATCTGCCGGACATGTTGGACGAACTGGTCCTGCTCGGGTCCGTAGGGCGAGCCGCCTGCCAGTCTCGACAGTTGATCGCGAAAGGCCTGGATATCTCGCTGCTGGTCCGAACCGACGCCGTGGGTCCCCGCGCGGGCGATGGCGTTCTCCGCCGCCTGGATCCGATCCTGCCGGCTTCCGAAGTCCACCGGCTCGGACCAGCGGTCGGCCTTGGGGTCGAAGCTCTCCAAAGCTTTCCACATGGCTAGGTACGCCGCCGACCAATCTGCGAGTTTCTGATCCAGCAGCACTCTTCTTGGCCTCTGTCCCATTTGTCGGCTCTTTCGGCAGTTCGCTTTAGATTCGTCTTAGCGCTCCGCGCAACCACCCTCGTACCTCCAGCGTATCATGGGCGACCAAATCCGTGGTTGATCGAAGGCATTTAAGGTTTTTGTTTTCTATCGCTTATCATCCTCCGGAAACGGTAAGATCCGGTGTACGTTCGGAGCGTCGAGGGGCTGATTCTCCACCCGGTATTCGTCGGGTTGTTCCTCCCGGATGACACCATTCAAGCCAGCCAGAAAGAACACTACGGGCCGGAAACCGCCGTCTGCCGCGGCGGTCCGGACCCCGAACAAGGCGCGGGCCTGCGCGTCGGCGTCGATCAAGCCGTCGGCTGCCCAGCGCTGGATCCACACCCGCAGATTGTCCGCGATGCTGCACGCCTTGGCCGAATCGGGGTCCTGGTTCTTGAACGCCCGGTCGAGTTGCTCGTAGAGGCACAACGGTCTGGAGGTGGGGTCATTCTCGATCGGGTTGAACTCGGCGGCAAACCAAAACCGAATTCGGCGGTTATTGATGATCTCAGCGATATCCAGGCTGACTTGGGCTTGCGTTGAGTAGCCACTCACGCTGCCTACCATCAGGTGACTCATCGATTGAACAAGAACGCGTTGCTGTTCAGCAACGCCCAGAGCAGGTCCTGGGCGCGGGAGGCCCGGCTGGGACCCTTTTGCAGATACGTGATCGCCGTGTCGTACTCCTTGGGTTCCGGCGTGCGATTGAGCGCCGCCAGGTAGAGTTCCTCGACCATTTCGCGGTCGGGGGCGCCCGCAACCACCAATTGCGCGACCAGGCCCTTGGGGTGGGCCAGCGCTTCAGCGAGCGTGGGGCCGTTGACGAGGTTCATCGCCTGAGGGAGGCTCATGTCGCTGCGACGCTCGCATTCACAGGAGGACTCCCGGGCTGGGCGCCCGAACAAGTCGAGGAATCCGCCCACGCCGACATGAGGTCCGGGAAGCTGCTCGGCGCGGAAGTCCGGGGGCACCTCCGGGAACTTGGGGCGGGACCCGGTGGCGAGGGTGATGGCGTCCATCAACTCTTCGGCGCTCAGCCGCCGGGGCAGGGCGTGCGAGAAATTGGTTTCGTCGCCGGCGTTCCACTCGTTAGCGGCCAGGCTCGCCTGGTAGGCGCGCGAGGTGACGATGGTCCGGATCAGGTGTTGCAGGTCGTAGCCGTGATCGGTGAGATCCTTGGCGAGCGCGGCCAGCAGCGGCTCGTTGCTGGGCGGGTTGGATGCTCGGATATCGTCCACCGGGTCGATGATGCCGCGCCCGAAGAAGTAGCTCCAGACGCGGTTGGCGATGGCCCGGGCGAAGAAGGGGTTCTTGGGGGAAGTCAGCCATTCGACCAGGGCTTCCCGGCGGCGGTCGGTAGGAACACGGGGCGCATCGAGGCTGGCGATCAGAAAGCGCGGGGACACGACGCGGCCATCCTTGGGATGCTTGACGTCGTAATTCTCGCGCTTCTCGTAGACAATCTCCTCGTCGCTGTCGATACCCGGCTTAATGCCCACGGCGGAGAAGAACGCGGCCAGCTCGTAGTAGTTGTTCTGGGTCCACTGCTCGAAGGGGTGGTCGTGGCACTGCGCGCACACCATGCGCACGCCGAGGAAGAGCTGGGTGGTCTTTTCCATCGCCACCTTGGGATCGCGTGTGACGCGGAAATAATTGGCGGGCGGGTTTTCGAAGGTGCTGCCATTCGAGGTCAGCAGCTCGCGGACCATTTTGTCGTAGGGCTTGTTCTGGGCGATGGACTTGCGAATCCATTCGCGGAACGCCCACATACCCTTGTCGCCCAGAGCTTTCCGGTTGCTCTGCAACAGGTCGCCCCACTTGAGCGCCCAGTGGTCGACGAACTCCGGCCGGCCCATCAGCCGGTCGATCATGCGGCCGCGCTTGGTGCGGGAATCGGCAGGATCGGCCAGGAACGCGAGAACTTCCTCGCGCCGCGGCGGCAGGCCGGTCAGGTCGAGGGAGACCCGGCGCAGGAACTCGGCGTCGGTCGCCAGCGGCGACGGGCGGATCTTGAGCCGCTGGAGCTTGGCGTCGATGTGCTGGTCGATGTAGTTGTATTGCGGCTGGGCAGTCCACTGAAAGCCGGGCCGCGGATCGAGAATGGTCACCGGCACGGTGATGAATTTGCCTTCGTAGCGCACCAGCACCGCCGCCTCGCCCTTTCGCTGGCCGCTGAGGACGGCGCTGGGCTTGAGGTCGGCGATCGAAGGCGTGTTGCTGCCGAAAATGGCCTCGCGGGTCACGTCGCGCACCGAGCCGTCGGTATAGTGAGCGAGCGCGAGCATCTGCTGCTCGAGGCCGGGCCGGGTCATGAAGACCTCGGACGGCAGCACTTCCAGCTTCTGAACCTTGTCCGTGGAGGGGTCCCCGTAGGGTACCCCGGCCGAGATCCAATGGAGCAGCGTCTGGTAGTAGCGCGAGCCCAACTCGATGCGCTGCCCGCCGCCGTGGGCCACCTGCTGGGTCGGCTTGGCGAGCATGAGGCTGCGTGCCGGATCGGAGCGGTTGAAACGTCGCCCCGACATGTCATAGAGCAGGGCGCGGTAATCGAAGTCGGAGTCATAGCCGCGCAATGAAAGCTTGAAGCCGTTCTTGCCCTTGGCCGCTCCGTGGCAGGTCCCGGAGGTGCACCCGACCCTGTTCAGGATCGGGGTTACGTCGCGGATGAAGCTCACCGGGCGTGGCTGGCCCAGGCCGCTGACGGTGACCGCCAGCTCGGTTCTTTGGCCGCCGGCGGTGATGATGACTTTGGCCTGGCCTTCTTTGGCCGGAACCAGGAAGCCGTCCTTGTCGAGAGTAACGGCTTCGCCCACCGGCTGGAGCCGCGCGGTGGAGGTGAGGTCGATCTTTTCCCCATTACCGGTAAGGCCGGTGACGAGCACCTTGCGCCCTTCGCCGGGGGCGGAGAACGCGAGGGAAGGCGGCTCCACCACCAGCTTGACCACTTTCACGTTGGGTTTTTGGACCGAAGCAAGCAGCAATGCGGCAAGTAAGATATGCATGATGTTTTCTAGTAAGGCCGTCGCCTCATTTCACCACCAGCCGGGCCTTCACCGGCGGGATGGTGTACGGCACGTTTTCCTTGTCGCGCCCGGCGAGCGTGGACGAAGACGCCAGCTCAATCTCATATTCGCCGGCAGCGGCCGCCGTTCCCGCTTCGCAGGCCAGGCGAAACTCCTCCGTCTTCGGCGCCACCTCGGCCGGCTGGCAGATCACATGCAGCGGCAGGTTGTCGGCCTTGACGGTGACCGGGGCGGAGAACAACGGGTCCCGGAGCAGCCGTCCGGCGATCTCGGCCTTGCCCCCTGGCAGCAGCGTCACGCCCTGCGCCGGCGCATCCAGTGTGTACCCTTGCACCACGTCGAAGGTCACCGCCGGGGCGGTGATCTTTTCGTCGCGGCCGTCGATGGTGACCGTCGCGTCGAGCAGCATATCGAACTTCATAGGCGGCGTGCCGACGGTGGTGACCAGGGTGAG
>JACQDI010000148.1 GCA_016201195.1 Acidobacteriota bacterium
CAAACTCGCGGATCTTGCCGTCGTCCTGCGAATAAATGACGCAGGTGTGTCCCAGGCCGCCAAAGTGCAGCAGGCTGTCGCACAGCTTCATCCCGGCCTCGAAATCCTTCACCGTGTAGAGCGAGAGCACTGGCGAGAGCTTCTCGGCCGAGAGCGGATGTTCCTTGCCCATGCCTTCCAGGCGCACCACCAGGATGGAGGTGTCCCCCGGCACAGAGAAGCCGGCCATCCCGGCGATTTTCGTGGGCGCCTGGCCAACGCAGTGGGGGTTCACGCGGAAATCGGGGGTGATGAGCAGCTTGGCGAGGGCGGCGGCCTGCGCGGCGTCGCAGAGATAGGCGCGATTGGCCTTCAACTCGGCCACGACCTGCTCGGCGAGCGGCTCCTCGACCACCAGCGATTGCTCGCTCGAGCAGACTGTGCCGTAATCGAACGATTTGCCGTCCACCACCAGACGCACCGAGCGCTTCACGTCGGCCGACCGCTCGAGCATCACCGGCACGTTGCCCGGGCCCACGCCGAGGGCCGGTTTGCCGCTCGAGTAGGCGGCGCGGACGATCCCTGTGCCGCCGGTCGAGAGAATGATCCCGGTGCGGCGGTGCTTCATGATCTCGTTGGTGCCGTCGAGGGTCGGGTTTTCGAGGCATTGGATCACGTCCTCGGGGGCGCCCGCCTCGCGCGCGGCCTGGTAGAGCAGCGCGGCCGCCTCGCAGGTGCAGCGCACGGCGCGCGGGTGCGGGCTGATCACGATGGTGTTGCGCCCTTTGAGTGCGATCAGGACTTTGAAGTAGGCAGTGGAAGTAGGGTTGGTGGTGGGGACGATGGCCGCCACCACGCCCACCGGCTCGGCGATCTCGATGACCTTGCGCGCGGGGTCCTCGTGGACAATGCCGACGGTCTTGAGCGACTTGATCGCCTGGTAGAGCGTGTCGGAGCAGAGCAGGTTCTTGGCGGTCTTGTCCTTGACGTTGCCGTAGCCGGTTTCCTCGACGGCCAGGCGGGCGAGGCGCTCGGCGTTGGCTCGCGCCACCTGCGCCATGCGGTCCACGATGTGATCCACCTGCTCCTGGGTGAAGATGCGGAACTTCTGGAACGCGGCATAGGCCTTCTCGACCTTGTCCCGCGCTTGCTGAATGGCAACGAGATCTTTGTCGCGCGGCATGGGACAGCAGCGGGCAGCAGCCGGCGACGGCTACTTCTTCGCGGCGGTATTGGGAAGGAACTTCTCGACCTCGCCGTGCGGGCGCGGGATCACGTGGACGCTGACCAGCTCGCCGACCCGGCGGGCGGCGGCTGCGCCGGCGTCGGTGGCCGCCTTGACCGCCCCGACGTCGCCCCGCACCATGACCGTGACGTAGCCGGCGCCGATATACTCCTTGCCGGTCAACACGACGTTGGCCGCCTTCACCATCGCATCGGCGGCTTCGATGGCGCCGACCAGTCCCTTGGTTTCAATCAGGCCCAGGGCCTCCATAGCGTGTCCCCCCTCAATTCGGCTGTAATTGACGAAGGTAGCACAGATCGGGGGCGGAAGTCAGGAGTCAGGGAGGCGAAGGTTCTGCCGGTTCTGGGTCTATGTTCCGGAGTTGCGGAAATATTTGCGGGTAGTCACACTAAAAGATGGCGAAACAACCTGTCACGCCTGGCGCGGGATAACCCGTAAGAGGACATGTAACTGACGATGGCTCGCCTGCGGAGCCTATCTGGGAAACTATGAACGACACAAAATCGATAACGACCTTGTTCGATGTGCTGCACGCGGCGCCGGGGGAGCGGACCGCGGTGATTGTGCCCGAAACGGGCGCGCGGATCACTTACGAGACCTTGCGAGAGCAGGTGAGGGCGATGGCCGCCGGGCTCGCGGCGGCCGGCATTGGCCGCGGCGACCGGGTGGCGATGGCGCTGCTTAACGGACTACCGGCGATCGTGAGCTTTCTCGCCGCGTCGATCGCGGGGACGGCGGCGCCGCTGAATCCGGGCTACCGGCAGGAGGAGTTTGCGTTCTA
>JACQDI010000149.1 GCA_016201195.1 Acidobacteriota bacterium
CGAACCACAGCATCCCGATCACCCACCACTTGTAATTTTTTCCGCCGGGCATTCTGCGGATTATAGCCCCTGTGGGGCAGCAATTTTGCTCAATTCCTTAGTCTCTCAATTCTCGGATGCGGTGGTTCTCGCTGTCTCCGATGTACACAACGCCCTTACCGTCGACGAAGATGCCGTGGGGGCGGGCCAAGCCGCAGGAGCGAGGCGCGCCGTCGGGGCCGTCGGCGCGGGCGCCGGTTCCGGCCACGGTTTCGATGGTTCCCTTTTTGACGTCGATGCGGCGAATGGTGTGGTTTTCCGTATCAGCAATGAACACGCCGCCATCGGGGGCGATGGAGATGCCTTTGGGGCCGTTGAGCAGCGCCTCGCGGGCCGGGCCGCCGTCGCCGGTGTTTCCTTTGGCGCCGGTCCCGGCGACGTGGTGAATGGTGCGCGCCTTCATGTCGATGCGGTACACCGCGTTGCCTTCGCGCAGGACCAGGAACATGTCGCCGTTGCGGTCAAACGCCATGGCCCGGGGGCCGTTCAGGGGTACGGCATCGAGGGAAGCGCCGTCGGGGGTCGGCTTGCGTTCGCCGGCGCCGGCGAAGGTTTCGATGCGGCCCGTTTTCAGGTCCACCCGCCGGATGCGGTGGTTCTGGATGTCGGCGATGTAGAGCAGGCCGGCCGGGTCGAAGGCGATGCTGTGGGGCTGGCGCAACTGCGCCTGGTTGGCCGGTCCACCATCGCCCGAGAAGCCGGCCACGCCGGTACCGGCGATGGTCGAGATCAGGTGAGTCTTGGCGTCCACGCGGCGCACCACGTGGTTCGGCATCTCGACGAAGAACATGTTGCCCGCCCGGTCGAAACGGATCTCGTAAGGCTGATTTAGCGACGCCTGGAGCGCCGGGCTGCCGTCGCCGGAGTATCCTTTTTGCCCGTTGCCGGCCACGGTGGAAAGTTTCTTCGTCTTCAGGTCGAGCCGCCGGATCACGTGGTTGTCAATGTCGCAGATGTAAAGGGCGCCGTCGGGGCCGATGACCAGCCCGTAGGGATTGTTGAGTGCTCCCGCCGTGGCGGGGCCGCCGTCGCCCGAGAAACCGGGCTTGCCGATGCCGGCGATGGTCTTCACCTCGGCCGCGCCGAGAGACAGTGTTCCTGCCAGTGCCACGATGAGCCAGTTGCGCATGACTTTAGTGATATACCACAATCAAGGCGCCATGCTGCTGGTCGGACCGCCGGGAAGCGGAAAAACCTATCGGGTACTCGAGGAGCTGGAGGCCGCGCTGGCCTGGGGCTGGCGGGCGACCCTGGTCGTACCCACCTCGAGCATGGCCGAGCACCTGCAACACCAGTTGGCGCGGCGCGGCCTGGCGACGGCGGCGCAGGCCATCGTGCCGCTGAGCCGTTTTATGGAGGGCTGGACCCCGGAGTGCCGGGAGGTGTCGGCGGCGATGGCGGTTCTGCTGCTGGAGCGAGCCCTCGAGCGCGCCTCGATCCGCGAGTTTGAGGCGGTGGCGCAGTATCCCGGATTCCACGCGCAGTTGCTCGAAACCATCGAAGAGTTCTGGTCGGCGGGTCGCAAAGGCGCACCCGCCGGTCCTTTCGCCCAGGTGATGGCCCAGTTCGAAGGATTGCTCCGCGAGGCCGGCGTGGTCCATCGCGCCCAGCGCCTGCGGCTGGCGGCGTCGGCGATCCGCAAGCAAAAGCTCGGTCCCGTGTTCTTCGACGGATTCTTCAACTTCACTCCGGTGGAGCTGGAGCTGCTGCGGGCGGTGGCGGAGGCGGCCGAGAGGATCCTCATCACTTTGCCCGAAGCAGGCGCAGAGGATGCTCGCCAGGCCCTGGTGCGGCTGGGCATGAGTGAGACACGGCTGAACCGGCGCCACCGGCAGCCGGTCGAGCCGGTGGTGGTCCACGGCCCTTCGCCCGAGCGCGAGATCGAGGACGTGGCCGGCCGCATCCTGGCCGACCGGGAAAAGACGGGGCGGCCGTTCCGGGAGTATGGGCTGATCCTGCGCAGCCCGGAACTCTACGGGCCGATCGTGGAAACGGTGTTCGAGCGGTTCGGCATTCCGGTGCGCTCCCAGCGGCGGCGCGCGCTGGCTGGGCACGGCAGCATCCGCTTTCTGGCAGGCCTGATGAGGCTGGCGGGCGGCGGCTTCGACGGCGCCGAGGCGCTGGAGGTGTTGAAGCTGGCCGGTTCGGGGATCGGCCTCAGGCCCCAGATGGACCGCTACGAATTTCATTTACGGAGTGAGCTGCCCGGCCAGGGGCTCGAGTTCCTGCTCCGCTACGCGGAAAAGTTTCCCGACGTGGAGCGGGTCCTCACACGCCTGCGAGAACTGGCCGGCTGGCCCGGGCAGAGCGCGACACCCCACGAGTGGGCCGAGCGTTGCGTGGAGCTGGCTGGCGCGTGGTTTCGTGCGCCGCAGATCGAAGACGGGGTGAGCCAGGAACAGACGCTGGAGTGGCGAACCCTGGGTGCGGCGCTGCGCGGCTGGGCTGCGGCGGCGGAGGAAACATCGGAAGCCCTGGAGCTGGGCGGGACCACGAGCGCCGGCTTGGGCGAATATCTGGAGGCGCTCGAAGCGGTGCTGCGGCTTACCCCGTTGCATGCCGGGGACCGGCGGCGCAACGTGGTCCAGGCGCTCACCGTCTACGAAGCCCGCCAGTGGGAGCTGCCGGTGGTGTTTGTCTGCGGGCTGGTCGAGAAGCAGTTCCCGCGCCATCATCCGCAGAACCTGTTCTTCCCCGATGCCGAGCGGCGGCGGCTCGCCGGGCAGGGATGGCGGCTGTTGACCAGCGCCGACCGGGACCGCGAGGAGCGGTTCCTGTTCGAGATCGCCGTCACACGGGCCACCGAGCAGCTTTATCTCAGCTTCCCCGCTCAGGATGAGGCGGGAGGGGAAGCGCAGGAGTCGTTTTTCCTTGCCCCGTGGCGGGACCGCGCGAACCCATCGCGCCGGGTCCGGGTGCGCGAACAGAAGCCCGCGTGGCGGCCCGCGCCGGCGTGGCTCGAGAACCCGGCAAGCCTCTCCGACCGGCACCGGCATTTCGGTCCCTCGGCCCTCGATCAGTACTTGCAATGCCCATTTCTATTCTTCGCCCAGCGAACCTTGAAGCTGGCGGGGCCGCCGGCAAAGCCCGAAGACCGCGTGGACGCATTGCTGAAAGGCAAGGTGATCCATCTCACGCTGGCCCGGTGGGCGTCCGAGGGAGCGGGGGAGATCCGGCCGGTCTTCGAGCAGGTGTTTGCCGAGATGTGCGAGCAGGAAGGCATTCGGCTCAACTTTCCGGCCGAGGCGCTGCGGATGCAGTTGCTGGATGACCTGGAGCGGTTCGTAGAGCAGGAGCGGCAGCGGGGGTTGCCGGCCGGGTTCCGTCCCGGGCCGCCGGAGAAGGAGTTCCGGTTTGTCGTGGAGGGTGGGGCAGAAGGACCGTTTGAGGTCACGGGACGGATCGACCGCCACGAGATCTCTGACGTGGGGGCGGCGGTGGTTGTGGATTACAAGTACTCAACGAAGGAGCGCATCCAGAAGCTGATCGAGGAACACGAACAGGGGGAGCGGCTCCAGGGGCTGCTGTACCTGCTGGGCCTCGAACGGGAACTGGGGCTTGCTCCGGCCGGCCTGGTCTTCTACGGGGTGCGCCAGGAACCCTCGCGGCGGGGCTGGTATGTGGCGGGGATGGTCCCTCCCGATCCGGATCTTAGCGAGTATACGGCCGCCGAGTTCCGCGCAATGCTGGAAGGGGCTGCCGAGAGGACGCTGGCGGTGGTGCGCGAGATTCGCGCGGGCCGCGTGGAGGTGGCCCCTAGAGACCGGCAGGTGTGCCGGACATTTTGTCCGTTTCGAGAGGTTTGCCGGGTGGAGCTGTAGGGAAGATCTGGTGCTTGCGTACCTGGACCGCCGCCCATCCCGGGCCGCTGCGGACGACGCGGCCGAGAAGGCGCAGGTCCACTTCCAGGCCGGGCTCGCCGGATGGCGCCATCCGGACCACCATTTCCACGCGGCGGCCCAGCCCGATCATCTGTTCGGTTCTGAACAAAACCCCGCCGCTGCTGATGTTTACAGTCCGTCCCTGGAACTGGAGGCCGCCGCGGGCGTCGGTGAGCCGGAAGGCCACGGGTCGCTCGATTTCGAAACGTATGGGTCGGTCGGTCATGACGCTTACACTACGATCATCACCTTAAGCGACAGGACCGGCAATGGGCCACTCGGCCTATTTCCCTTTGGTACCATGGTACCCACACAAGGAGGAACTTTGGGTTACCTTCCCGTACTTCATTCGGTCAGTTACGCCGGGGTGTGGCCGGGCCAGGCCCGCCTTTCGCTCGACGAGTTCGTGGATAAGGCGGCCGCACTGGGCTACCCCGCGGTGATGCTGATGGCCAAGCGGCCGCACCTCTCGGTCCTCGATTACGATGAGAAGGCCTGCGGCCGGTTGCGGGAGCGCCTGGAGCGCAAGGGGCTGCGCTGCGCGGTGATTGCCGGCTACAACAACTTCACCGCCGATCTCGAGCACGGCGACGTGCCCCACCGCGAGATCCAGACGCAGCACGTGACCGAGCTGGCGCGGATGGCGCGGGACCTGGGAGCGCCGGTGGTGCGGATCTTCACCGGCTACGAATACGCCGCGATGAGCTACTCGGCGCTGTGGCAGATGCTGGTGGAGACGCTGCGGGAATGCGCCCGCCGGGCGGCCGATTACGGCGTGACCATCGGCGTGCAGAATCATCATGACCTGGCCGCCCACTACGAGAGCCAGTTCGACCTGGTGCAGGCGGTGGGCGAGCCCAACTGCAAGGCGATTTTCGACGCCTGGTCGCCGGCGCTGCACGGGACCGACATCGTGCAGGCGGCGGCGAAGATGGCCCCCCTCACCTGCCACACTACGGCGGCCGACTATCAGCGGCGGCCGCGCTTCCGCTACCATCCGCGGGCGGTCAATTACGAAGCCGAGGACCCCTGGGTGCAGGCTGTGCCCATGGGCGAAGGGTTCATCGAGTATGCGGGTTTCCTGAAGGCGATGCGCGACGGCGGCTACCAGGGTCCGGTGGCCTACGAGATGTGCTCGCCGCTGTTGGGCGGGGGGTCGGTCGGGAACCTGGACTGCTACGCGGGGAGGTTTTTGGAGTTCCTGCGGGGAGTCGAGAGATCGCAGAGGCCCGCGCAGAGAACGGCGAAGCGCCCGTGAAACGCGAACGGCTGCGGGCGGTTTTGTCGACCGGCAGGTTCGAGTGGCGGAAGCACGTTCTGGAAAAGCTGGCTCAACGGGAGATACGCCAGGCTGCGATTCTGGACGTATTGATTTCCGGAGAGTGCATTGAGGAATATCCGTCCGACCTCCCGTACCCCAGCGCGCTTTACCTGGGGTGGGCCGGTAACCGGCCGATCCACGTTGTGGTAGCCTTGGATGAAGGGAACGATTGGGCCTACATTATCACAGCGTACGAGCCCGACCTCGAGCATTTCGAGTCCGACTATCGGACCAGGAGGCAGCGGTGAAGTATTCCAGCTCGGAAAGCAGTTGCCCGCTCTGCGGAGGACGGAAAGAGGCAGGGCGGACGACTTACACCGTCGACCTCAGCTTTGGCGTAGTGGTGGTGCGAAACGTTCCCGCTATGAGGTGCACGCAATGCGGCGAAGAATGGATTGACAACGCGACCGCCGCCGAGCTCGAGCGTATCACTAATGAGGCCAAAGCAAAGGGGCGCGAGATCGAAGTGGTAGCCCTTTAAGGCCCCTTACCCCACCGGGGCCCTGGTTTAGTTTTCCTGACAGGCATGATGTTTCTTGGCCTGAGGGGCTTACCTTTGGTTTCATTTTTCTTTGTAGTTTCTCCTCTCAACCTGCGGTAAGATTGAGTTGCCGGTATGAGCAAAGAAAGGCGAGAGACACCTGCACTCAAGCTCAAGGTGCGCGGTCCGGGGATTAGAAGCGGCAAGATCCCCGTCCCAGATCTCATCAGAATTTGCCAAGAGACGCAAAATGCTCTGAACCGGCAGGCTGAAGCCCTACATGGCAGGAAGACTCTGCATCCAGGGCCAACCGCTGGACCTATCCAGGAGGAATGCACGCTGGAACTAACCGGAATCAGGAAGGGAACAACTACTCTCCAGTTCGGACTAGCAAAGCCGCAACTGCCGATTCCTGATGCGGTAACTCCTGGCATGGATGCGATTGGAGAGTTATCAATCGCCATAGAGTCGCTCAGCAATGGCCAGCGCAAGATCATCGATCCTGGGGTCCTGCTTGCTCTCTATGAGTTGGGCGGCGTGGTGGAAAGTAGAGCCGTCGAAGAGGTCGAATGGATCGCGCCAAAGAAGGGCCGACGGAAATCTGTCAAGGCAGCGATAAATAAGGCAGTGCGCCAGAAAGTGGCTGCCAGATTGAGCGCCCCGAGAAAGGTGATCGTTCAAGTGGACGGCGTTCTAGACATGGCTGATTTTAAGCCGAAGGAGAGAAAATGCCGCATTGACCCGGCCATCGGTGCATCAGTACTATGTACTTTTGACCGCGACAAGGAGAATGAGATTTACGCGCTTCTGAGAAAACCAGTCAGGGCTATCGGACAAGCTGTGCTTCAGCCCTACACGGATCGCGTCGAGTCAGTCCATGTTGACAGCATCCAAATACTTCCATCCCTCAGCCTGGGAGAGGGAAACTTCCTTGCGGATTCGTCGATTTCCGATCTTGCCAAATCTCAGCAAGTGAAGCCATTGCGGACCGTGACCATCCTTCACGGGGGGATCCCAGAAGATGAGGACGTCGATGAGTTCCTGCAAGCGATTTACGACGCACGAAAATAGGTGGATCCTCAAGAAACCAGCACCGTTCTCGTCGATACGGATGTCTATTCGTATCTGATGAAGCCGGGCCACCCATCCGAACCGATCTATCGCCCCCATGTGACAGGAAAGCTCATAGCGGTTTCATTCGTAACGGTGGGCGAACTATTGTTCGGCGCCCGCAAGAGAGGCTGGGGCAAGATCAAAGTGGATGACCTCCTTGCAAGACTTCGGTCGGTTGTGGTCGTGCCCTACGATTTCAAGGTGTGCGAGACCTATGCCGACCTGAAGGCCAGGCTTGCCGCAGTTGGAATGGTCGTAGCGGATAACGATCTTTGGATTGCCGCTTGTGCTGTGAGGCATTCTGTTCCGCTGATCTCGAACAACTGCGCACATTTTGAGAAGATCCCGGATCTAGTGTTGATTTCAGAAGCGCCGGTCGTCAAAGAGATCCGGTCTCAAGGAAAC
>JACQDI010000150.1 GCA_016201195.1 Acidobacteriota bacterium
GACACAGACCCGGATCGCACAGTTCCTCCCGCCGCAGGGCCCAGTGAATCAGGAACCGGAGGGAGGGCTGCTCGGGCCACTCCCCGTTCAAAAATTTGCCGGGCGGTCCTCCTGGAATGCAGCCTCCAGCGCGTCGATGGCCGCCTTCACGGCGACCGCCTCGTGGATGATGGGGACTGCGCCAGCGTAACCCTCGGGCGACTGGGCAAGCGTCTGGTGGAGGGTGGCGGCCGCAGCCAGGTTGATCGTCAGTTCCTGCTTGTTGAAGGGCAGATCCAGCACCTTGTTCGCACGAGTGCTTGAGAGGTTTGTGCAGATGGCCAAGCTGGAGAATACCGCAGCAGACCAAACCGGCTCCTCAAGACATACCACGCGCAAATCAGCGTGGTCCTTGCGCGGGTTACGGCGGCATCTCGTCGCCCTCGCGGGGCGCTTTTCCGCCGCGCCGCTTCATGATCTTGTCGAAGGCCTTGAAATCAGCGCGGGCCTTCCGATCCTTGAAGAACCGGGCTGTTTGCAAGGCGGAAACCTTTTCCGCGACTGCAGTGGCCACAAACTGATTCATGCTCGTTCCGTCTTCCTTGCTCAGCCGTTCGACCGCATCTTTGAGCGATCGCGGCAGCCGAAGAGGGTATGTTCGTGTCTCTTTCATCGTCTGATCCTTAGTATAGCTTCTCGCGGGAGCAGGACCTCCACTCCGAACTGCGAGGGTACAGTCCCAAAATCACGCATGTTGAACGTAACCAAGGCATTTGCCTGACCGTTGACAGCCGCTTCCAGCACCATTTCATCGCCCGGATCGCGGAGCTGTGGCCGCCAAAGAAAATGGCTTTCCACCGGCTCCGCGATGGCGATCACTGCATCCAGGAAGGCATCGACTTCCCGATCCGACAATCCCGCCGCGACGCGATGCTCCGCTTTGCGGCAGACTGCTTCGTATTCCAGGGCCAGAGAGACGCTCACCAATAGCGTCGTCTGGCCCTGCCGGGCAGCCATCAAAATCGCAGCGGAAGCCCCAGCAGGGCTGCGCATCGCGGCCACCACAACGTCTGTGTCAAGCACCAGCCTCATATCATATATGATATCATATCGTATACGATATTACGATGATCCTAAGGGCGCGCGTCGCGAGCTGCGTGGCTATGAGGCAGCCAAGGCGGCTGGCATGGGAATCCTGGAGGATCGAGACATCGGCTGAGTCATGCCGGGGGAGATTGTGGGATCGGTCGAAAGCGATATGCGCGGCGTCAGCGCCGACTGCCTGTTTCTTCGGCAGGCTCCTGGTAGAGCGCGCCGGCGGCAGCCAGGTTGGTGGTGAGTTCCTTACTCGATCACATCCTTGGCGCTCGGCATCCGCAGGAGGTGAGCGGTCAGGCCGCCGGGGACCCGCATGCTCACCGGAAACGCGCCGGCCTCGGGAAGAACGTCGTCTACGTCCGCCTGGCTGAGTTGTTACCCCGGCGTCCAACACACTACCTACTGGCGGCGGGCCATACCGGCGATCGAGAAATCACCTATAATCAGGCAGCGACCGTGAAGACCTTTCTTTTCGTCTGGGCAGCGGTGGTGGGCTTGGCGGGGGCCCAGACGCGGATTCTTCCCCTGGTGATTGATGGCGAGCTGGACGAGCCGCTGTGGCTGAACCTGGATGCCTCGAAGCTCGCCCCGGCCGAGGCCGGAGTGCCGCGGGAGATGGGCGGGGAGGTCCGCGCGGCGGTGATCGGCCGTTACTTGTACGTGGGAGCGCGGCTGCCGGAACCGGAGGGGCGGTTCACGGCGCGGTCGATCGGACGGAACCCACAGTGGGAAGAAGAGGACCTGCTGCGGATCGTCGTGGACGGGCAGGTGTTGCAGGTCAGCCCGCTAGGGGCGTACGAAGCACCGAACGAGAGATTTCTCGCCGCGGCGCAGATGGGGCTGCGGGAGTGGCGGGTGGAGGCGGCGATTCCACTGAACCAGCCGGGGGCGCGGTTCACGGTGGAACGAGTGCGGGCGATGCGGCCCGGCTCACCCGAGCTGCGCTGGCGTGTCGAGGCGAACTTACCGGTCGGGCAGGACGGGCCGCCCCCGGTGTTCCACCCCCAGCCACTCGGGAACAACGATCCCGGGCTTGACGTGGGCCGCCGGGATCCGCTGCCGCCGCTCGCGAGCGGCTGGGACGATCCGGCGTGGCGCGACGTCCCGGCCTGGCAGCTTTTGCGCGACGAGCCGGCGCCGCGGCTGCCGAGGCTTCCGGCCGAGGTCAAGCTCGTACACGACGGTCGGACGCTGGCCGTCCTGGCGCGCTCGGCGGGGGCAAACGCCGCCGACAGCTTTCAGGTGTACCTGGCCACGTCCGGCTCGGCCTACGCGCAGTTCACGATCACTCCGGCGGGAACGGTGGAGGGCGTAGCGGGAATGTCAGGCGGGCCGCGGATCTCGCGTCCGCGCGCCAATTGGCACAGCTCGGTTCGTGGCGCGGCGCGGGTCGAGCCGGAGGCCTGGACGGCGCGGCTCGATATCCCACTCGAAGAAACGGCCAAGGCTCTGGGGGAGGCGCGGATCCCGAGCGAATGGCGGATCCTGCTGGTGCGCGCGCGGGAGTGGAGCGTCCTGCCGGCGATCCAGAGCCCGACGCCGCTGTGCCCAGCGCGATACCTGCGCCTGGGGCTGGCGAGCGCTGATCCGGCGCGACTGGGGAGTCCCCCGAGGCTTGCATCGGCCGAAACCGGCGTACTTTCCGCGCCGCTCGCGGGAATGCTCGGCGCCCACCTCCGGGACCGGGTACTGCGGGTTCTCGAAGAAGAGAAGCGCGCCTGGGACCGGGTGCAGACCCGCGAGGACTGGGAGCGCTTCCGCGACCCGCGTCTGAAAGCCCTGGCCGCGTCACTGGGCGAGTTCCCGCCGCGCGAGCCGCTCCGCACTCGGGTCACCAAGGAGTATCGAGGCGACGGGTACCGCCGCCAGGACTTGATTTACCAGAGCCGGCCTGGACTGTGGGTTACCGCGAATTTATACCTACCCGCGCAGCCGGTGACCCGCATGCCGGGAATCGTGATCGTTCACAGCCACCACCGGCCCCGCACCCAGGCCGAACTGCAGGACATGGGAATCCTGTGGGCACGCGCCGGCTGTGCCGTCCTGATCATGGACCAGCTCGGCGCCGGCGAGCGGATCCAGAATTATCCCTGGAACCGCGAGGCGTATCACTCGCGCTACGTGATGGGCATGCAGCTCTCTCTGGCCGGCGAAAGCCTGATCGGGTGGATGGTCTGGGATATCCGTCGCGGGATCGACCTGCTCCTGGAGCGCCCGGACGTCGATCCGCAGCGCGTCATCCTGCTAGGGGCCGTGGCCGGCGGGGGCGATCCGGCGGCGGTCGCGGCGGCGCTCGATCCCCGCATCACGGCAGTGGCCCCGTTCAACTTCGGGGAAGCGACGCCCGAAACCCCGCGCTTCCTGCCCGAGAAAAACCGCTGGCCCCTGGAGCTGGCCGATCCCGGCTGGGGAAGCTGGGAATCGACGCGCTGTCTGCGACGCAGCATCGCCGACCAGTTTCTGCCGTGGATGATCTGCGCCTCGGTGGCGCCGCGCCCGTTCGTCTACTCGTTCGAGATGGGTTGGAACGTGGAAGACCTGCCCGCCTGGAGGCGGTACCAGAAGGTCTTCGGCTTCTACAACGCGAGCGAGAGCCTCGCCGAGGCGCACGGTTTCGGGCCGTTTCCCGGGCCGGGCGAGTGTACCAACATCGGTCCAGCCCAGCGCCAGACGCTCTACCCGGCGCTCCAGCGCTGGTTCGGGATTCCGCCCCCTGCAACCGAGCCGGAGGACCGGCGGCCGGAGCCCGAACTGGCGGCACTGACGCCCGCGAATGCCCCGGCGCTCGGGATGCGGATGGTACACGAGCTGGCCTATGAGATCGGGCGGGTGCGGCGCGAGCGGGCCCGCGCCGAGCTGCGCAAGCTCGCCCCGGATGCTCGCCGGGAGTGGCTGCAAGCGCAGTGGGCGGCCAGGCTCGGCGATATCGAGCCGAACCGGAATCCAGGCGCGCGGGTGCTGTGGACGCGAGACGAGGAAGAAGGAATTGCCCTCGACGTGGAACCCGGCATCGTCGTTCCGGTGCGGTTGCGGAAGCCGACGGCGGCGCGGGCGCCGGTGGTCATCGCCCTTGGGGCCGCGAACAGGGCCGAGATCGACGCGCTCGTGACCGGCGGCACGGCCGTCTGCCTGCCCGACGTGCGGGGCACGGGCGAAACCGCGCCCGATACGCGCCGCGGCCCGATGAGCGCCGGCATCTCGCTCGCCGCGACCGAACTGATGCTTGGCAATACCATGCTCGGGGCGCGATTGAAGGATCTGCGCACGGTGCTTGCCTACCTCACCCGGAGGCCGGATCTTGACACGCGGCGGATCGCCGTGTGGGGCGACTCGGTGACTCCCGTGAATCCATCGCGCCTGGTGCTCGATGAGCTGCCGTGGTGGCAGGTGGGGCCCCAGATCCAGCAGCAGGCCGAGCCGCTGGGGGGATTGCTGGCGATTCTGGGGGCGCTTTACGAACCGGATGTCCACGCAGTGGCTGTGCGGCGCGGGCTGGTGGGATATCTGTCGATTCTCGAAGACCGCTTCGCCTACGTCCCGGCGGACGTGATGGTCCCGGGCGCTTTGGAGGCTGGCGACATCGGGGACCTCGCGGCCGCGCTTGCGCCGCGGCCGTTGCTGCTCGAGGGGCTGGTCGACGGCCGCAACCGCGCGGCTTCCGATTCGGCGCTGCGAGGCCACCTGGCGCCCGTCTATGACGTCTACCGGGACGCGGTTCGCCCCAGCGGCGCGAGGCCGGGCGTGGTGGAATGGCTGCGAACGCGGCTCCATGCAGCTCCGCCCGCAGGGGACGAATGAGGCGGGCTGAGTCCAAAGGTGCTTCCGAAGGCGCCTCTGACGGCGTATCCATTAAACTAAAGGGACTGGACGCGTCGCGGCCGTGCCGTGCACCTTATTCTGGTGCTCCAGGAAGCTCACCAGCGCTCCTTCGTAGAGTTCTGCGGCCGCTTCGATCCTCTGCTCCAGCTCCGATGGGCTGACGCCGTGAAGCCCACGCTGCTCTATCAGTTTTACGTACTCCTCGGTCGCTCGGTCGTACTGGCGCAATAGGTCGTCGCAGGTGGGACAGCTTGCGGGCACGGCCGAGGCGGCTTCCACACCCTTGCGAATCTGCTCCACCAGCGAGTCGTTGCTCGATGCGAACTGGAAGACGAGCTCATCGCTGCACGGCAGGCCGTCGATCTCGCAGAATCGCCCTGCTTTCTTGACATACGGCTCGCCGACTTCGCTTCCTGCGGCGCGGAGCTGTGCCAGCGCCTCTCGGTAACGCCGCTCGTATTCCTGGTCGCTCACGGAATTCAGCTATCCAGAATAGCCCATCGACTCCGGGAAATGCTCTGCCAGACTTTTCCTAGGGCGCCAGCTCCCGGATGTGAGTCGGCACATCCGACTCTCTGGAGAGAGAGCGCGTTACGGTCAGGGTTCTCGCGGATGCGCCTTCTAGGTGCTATTTCCAATAACTACTAAGGAGATTTGACTATGGCATTGGCTGGACGAGACATATACCTTGGGATTGGCGAAGGAGGAGTAGTATGACCGGAGTTCACGGGGTACCCGAAGTCATGGTGGTTTTCGACGAGGTAACGGTTGGGCAGTCGATGTCAGGCTTGACCCGAAGCCTGCCGGCTGCAGCGCAGGCGACAGAAACACGCCCGGCTGAGGGCCAGCCGTCCACCGATAGTCGGAGCACGGGGGCCGGGCAGGACGCAGTAGAAGGAATCGCGACGACTCTAGCCAACGGCTTAACCGAACTCCTTGTGGCTGCAATTCGGGATCTGGAACGGGACTTTGCCGCACAGAGCCAAAGCTTGAGCCATTCCTTCAGTCAGCGGCTTGAAAAGTTACAAGCTGCGATCGAAGATTTGCAGCCACTGAAAGAAAGGACTGGGCAATTAGCCGCGTCCGTGGCATCTTTGCGGGATGCCAACGCCCGCCTGGAAAACGAGATAGGGATTCTCCGCAGTGATGTGATTCTGCTGTCGAGTTCGGTGCCCGAGCGGCTCGGCGCCCTGGCTTCCCGGCTGGACTTGCAGGAAGCGGAAGTCTCGGACGCGAAGTCAACGGCATCCGAGGTTTCGCTCATGGTGGATGCCTTGGTGGAGCGGCTCGACCAGCAGGCCCGGACCATCCGCTCCATCTGCGAGGAACAGACGGTGAGCGAGGTCGCATTGGATCAGTTCGTAGAAATCTGGACGCGGTTGAGGACCTCGACCGTACCGCCCTCCCTTGTGGCAGATCGTCGGCTCTAAGACCGCTGCCCCGACCAAACCAACTTGCAAAGCTGGTTTAACAGCACCGAATTCGGTCTATAATCTGAACATTGTGCTCACGAGACTGTGGATCGTGGCGACTGTCGCCATAGGGGTGGTTGGGGCCGCTGACTATACGCCTACCGAGCGGCGGCACTGGGCGTTTCAGAAACGCTCCCGGCCGGAGGTTCCCAAGGTCCCCGGCGGGCGCAATCCGATCGACGCATTCGTCCTGGCGCGACTGCAGAAAGAGGGCCTGCGGATGGCGCCGCGCGCCGATCGGGCCACCTTGGCGCGGCGTCTCTACTTCGACCTGCTCGGCCTGCCGCCCACGCCCACTGAGGTGAGCGCGTTCGTCCACGACAAGTCGCCCGACGCCTACGCGAAGTTGATCGACCGCTTGCTCGACAACCCGCACTACGGCGAGCGCTGGGGCGAGCGGTGGCTCGACTTGGTGCGATTCGCCGAAAGCGACGGTTTCGAGTACGACACCCACCGCAAGGATGCCTGGCGCTACCGGGACTACGTGATCCGCTCGCTCAACGCCGACAAACCCTACGACCGCTTTGTGCTGGAGCAGCTCGCCGGCGATGAGATCGGCGCCAAGGATCAGGAACTGCTGGTGGCTTCCGGCTTCAACCGGCTGGGACCGCTGCGCAAGAACGCCGGCAACCAGGAGGTGGCCAGCTCCCGCAACGAAGTACTCACCGAAATGACCAACGTGGTCGGCTCGGCGCTGCTCGGCGTCACGCTCGGCTGTGCGCGCTGCCACGATCACAAGTTCGACGCCATCCGGCAGAAGGATTACTACCGCATCCAGGCCTACTTCTCTGCCACCCACGACAAGGACATCCCGATGTTCTCGCTCGAGGAGGAAGCAGCCTGGAAAGCGCGCGCCGCGCCCGTCGAGGAGCAGATGAAGGCTCTGCGCAGGTCCATGCGGGGCAAGAAGGGCGAGGAGCTGGACAAGCTGGAAAAGAAACTGGAGGACCTGCAAGACCAGTTGCCGGAGCCGCTGCCGGCCTTGTTCGCCGTGGCCGACGATCCGGCGAAGGCCACCCCCATTCACGTGCTGGCTCGCGGGGACTACCAGAACAAGGGCGACCGCGTCGGGATGCGCCCCCTGGGGGTCCTGCTGCCCGACGGCGCGTCCGAGGTTTCTCAGATGGAGGCACCGCGTGCCGCGCTCGCCCGCTGGATTGTGGATCCGGAGAACCCGCTCACCGCCCGGGTGATGGTGAACCGCATCTGGTACGGGCACTTTGGAAGGGGCATCGTGGCCACACCCAACGATTTCGGCGCCATGGGGCCGCGTCCCACGCATCCCGAGCTGCTCGACTGGTTGGCCAACGAGTTTGTGGCCGGCGGCTTCCGCATCAAGCGGATGCACCGGATGATCGTGCTGAGCGACGCCTACCAGCAGTCGTCATATTCGCCGCAAGCCGCTCTCGGCCGCGAGCAGGATCCCGAGAACAAGCTGCTGTGGCATTTCAGCCGCCGGCGCCTGGAGGCCGAGGAGATCCGCGACGCCATGCTGGCGGTGGCGGGGAAGCTCAACACCAAGGCGGGCGGCCCGAGCATCATTGTGCCCGTCGAAAAGGAATTGGTGGACCTGCTCTACAAGCCCTCGCAGTGGGCGGTGACCCCCGACCGCGAGGAGCACAACCGCCGCAGCGTCTACCTGATCGCCAAGCGGAACCTGCGCCTGCCGTTTATGGACGTCTTCGACGCGCCGGACCACCAGATCAGTTGCCCGCGCCGCGAATCGAGCACCCACGCGCCGCAGGCCCTGGAGCTGCTGAACGGGACGTTCTCGAACCAGATGGCCGAGGCCTTCGCCGAGCGGCTCCTGCGCGAGGCGGGTGCCGACCGGGCGAAACAAGTGGATCTGGCCTACCGGCTGGCCGCCGGCCGCGCGCCGAAGCCGCAGGAAGCGCAGCTCGGCACCCGGTTTCTGAGAACGCAGCCGCTCCGAGAGCTCGCGCTGGCGGTGCTGAACCTCAATGCGTTCTTATATGTGGAATAGCAGTTCTTTGCGCGCTTTGCCCACTTTGCGTCTTTGCGTGAGATGACAATGCCTGAACACGTCCGTGTGACCCGCAATCGCCGGGAGTTTCTCTGCGATGCTTTTTGCGGCTTCGGGGGCCTGGCTTTTGCCTCGATGCTGTATCAGGAGGATCTGCGCGCGGCCTCCGTGAACGCGCTCGCCCCCAAGCCGCCGCACATGCCCGACAAGGCGAAAGCCAGGGCGGTCATTTTTCTGTTCATGGCCGGCGGCCCCAGCCATGTCGAGACCTTTGATCCCAAGCCGCTGCTGAACAAACTCGACGGCCAGAAGCGGCCAGCGAGTTTCGGCGAGGCCAAGTACCAGTTCGTCTCCGCCGACGCCAAATTGCTCGGCGCCAAGCGGACGTTTAGAAAATACGGGAAGAGCGGAATCGAGGTTTCGGACCTGCTGCCCCACACCGCCGAGTGCATCGACGACATCGCGGTGATCCGCTCAGTCCACGGGGACATGGTCGTCCACTCCGCGGCGCAATACCAGCTTTTCACCGGCCGCGTGATCCCCGGGTTCCCGAGCATGGGCTCCTGGGTGCTCTATGGGCTGGGGTCGGAGAGCGAATCGCTGCCCGCCTATGTGGTGATGCCCGATCCCAAGGGGGCGCTCGAAGCGGGGCAGCCGATGTACACCAACGGCTTCCTGCCGTCCATCTACCAGCCGACCATGCTGCGCCCGGGTGCGAAGCCCGTGCTCAATCTCGACCTGCCGAAGGGCGTGGCCCTCGACCAGCGACGGCGCACGCTCGACCTGATCCGCGGCCTGAACCAGGCCAATCTGCGGCCCGACGACGACGAGTTCGCCGCGCGGATCAACAGCTACGACCTGGCGTTCAAGATGCAGACCGAGGCGCCGGCGGTGTTCGATCTCTCGACCGAGCCGCAGGAGACGCTCGACCTCTACGGCGTGGGCAAGGAGCCGACCGACGATTACGGCCGCCGCTGCCTGCTCGCCCGGCGGATGGTCGAGAAGGGCGTGCGCTTTGCCTGCGTGGTCTCCGGTGGCGGTCCTGGTAATATGCAGTGGGACACCCACAACGACATCGAGGAGAACCACCTGCGCATGGCCGCCCAGACCGACCGTCCCGTTGCCGCCTTGCTGAAGGACCTGAAGCGGCGCGGCCTGCTCGACTCGACCCTGGTGCTGTGGGGCGGGGAGTTCGGCCGCTCACCGGAAGCCCAGGGCGGCAAGGGCCGCGACCACCACAACCTCGGCTTCAGCATGTGGATGGCCGGCGGCGGCATCAAGGGCGGCCAGGTTGTGGGGGCTACCGACGACATCGGCCTGCACGCCGTCCAGGAGCGCCACCACTTCCGCGATGTGCACACCACC
>JACQDI010000041.1 GCA_016201195.1 Acidobacteriota bacterium
CGGGCACCGCCGGGGCTCAGGAAGCGGCGCGGCGCCGGGCGGGCATTTCACGCCGGTGAGGTACGGGAAACCGCTGGCGCGGACTCTGCCACGGAAATCTGATCCGGCCACCCGACGGCCATAGTTGCCGGGCAGCAGAGGTTAACGGATCACGCGTTCACCGGCGCGCCGCCTTCTGCGCGTCCGGTGCAACGGCTTGTTGGGCCCGTCGCTCGAAAGCTTGTACTCGTAGAGGGTCTCGGGAGCGATGTCGGCGCCGTTCGGCCACGCCACCGTGCCGCCGTCGAGAAAAAAGCGTCGAAAGTAGCTCGGGTTCTTTAGGGGCTCGAACACAGGGCCCTCCAGCCACTGACGAAAATCAATCGTCTTCTCGGAATTGTCGTTGAACGTCATGTGAATGCGATGACCACCTCGGTACTCAGCCCGTATCACCGATGGCAGAAAGCTCATAGACACCTCACTCCAGGGGCTCGATCCTCTCCAAGTGACGGCCCGCTTTCATATTCTTCCAGTTGACCTCCAATTCCCGCCGATGAAGGGCCGCCCACTGCCGGATGAGTCGGCGCGCTGTCCTCGACCGGATGTTTCCGACGATCATCTCTCCGTCCAGGTTAAACTTGGCCTCCTGTCCCTGATACTCCGCGTGGAAGTGAACTGGCTCATGCTCCCTATAAAACATCCGAACGATGATTCCGAAGAACACCGAAATGATCGGCACCCTTCAAGTTTACCGCGTCCGCCCTGCCCGGTCGGCGACTGGGCGCCGCCCGGTTAGCCGGGCTCACCTTCCCGGCGGCTCGGCGCTCGGAAGCCAGCCAAGTTGTTGTGCTTGCCCGAGTACATCCATATATTCACCCGGATTTCCCGAATCCGCCCGCCGCTGATTCGAAAAATGTCCATGCACGTCACCGTCATCGACTTGCCCGACGGTGCGTGCCCCCCGATTTCACCCTGATGCGTGCCGCTCATCGTCCATCGGGTGGCAACCTTGTCGCCTTCAGCCACCACATCCTCGATGCGAAACCGAAGGTCGGGAAACCCGCCGCGCAGCGCCGTTACCAGCTTCTTGAACTCTTCTCGGTTGTGTAAGGTCACCGGGGGATTTGTGAACCGTACGTCCGGATCCAGTAGCTCGTCGGCAACCGCGAGGCGTCCCAGGTTGAGAATCTCCTCGAAGTAGCGCTCGGCGACGCGTTGATTCGCACCGCGACCGGATCGGGACCGACCACATCCGCCCGTGAGGAGCGCTACGATTACGACTCCCGCAATTGCTTTGGCCATTACCGGATACTCAAACAACGGCTCGCACCTCGCGCCACTGCTGCGAATCACGCCTAACGATTCGGGCATCACCCGCCGCCGATTTTTGGGTGGTCGGGCGCCTGCCCTGGTCTTTACGTCCTTGTGGCGCAGGAGTTCCTGCACGGTCCGGATGTCGTAGCCGTCTTCGACCAGGTGAGTAGCAAACGAATGCCGGTAAGTCTCATTCATACTTCTCATGAATTGCAGTCTGCCCGAATTTGCTACCGCCATCACCCATTCTACGGCACAGAAGTTGAGGTTGTTCGGTTCCTGCGACGGTCCTCGCCCGTCATCCTGGTCGTGAAGCTCCCCGACGGGCTGCGTGTGGTCGGTGGTCGTAGCGAGATTCCTCGGAAGCGGCCCGGCGGCGGGCACCCATCTCGCGGCCTTGAGGCACCACGTTGCACGCTCCCTAGCATTTTGCTAGTATTGGTGGGTGAACGTGATCAGCAAGCGTGGGCTGCTGAAGCTGGCGGCCCGCCACGCCGATGCACTGGATCCGCTGATCGCATGGTTTCACACGGCGCGCAAGGCGGAATGGCGGGGGCTGAACGACGTCCGCAAAGACCTTCCCTCTGCGGATCAGGTAGGCGAGGTGCTGGTGTTTAACATCAAGGGTAATCGCTACCGCCTCATTGCCAGGGTAAACTACCGGCGCCAGCGGATTTTCGTGAAAGAGCTGCTGACCCACGCCGAATATGATCGGGAAGAGTGGATGAAATGGGCCTGACGGCGATTAACCCTGCGAGGTATGGAAGACTGCTGGCGAAGACCCTGCCACGGGTGATCCAGACGGATGAGGAATTTGACCGGATGGTGGCGTTGCTGGAAGAGTTGGACTTCGCCGCGGAGCGGTCGACTCCCGAACAAGAGGCGCTCACCGAGCTGCTGACCAAGCTGATTGAGGACTATGACGACCGGCGCCACCCGTTGCCGAGGCTGGCTCCGCACAAGCTGCTGCGGCATCTCATGGAGCTGCGCAACCTCCGCCAGCGTGACTTGATTCGCCTGCTTGGCGCGAGCAGTGTGGTCTCCGACGTAGTCAACGGAAAACGGTCGATCAGCAAGGCCCAGGCCAAGAAACTGGCCGCGTTCTTTCGCGTGCCGGTCGAGCTTTTCATTTAGCGTCGTGTTTAAAACCCGAACCGCAGCAAGAACCGGAATGTCCGCCCGTCATTCAGCGTGTTGGTGATCTGCCTGAAACTCGGGGATGTCAGGTTGTTGTTCGGCGCATCGAACTGCGGGGTATTGAGAAGGTTGATCGACTCGGCGCGAAACGTCAGGGTCTTCTCGGACCGGATCGTGAAAGTGCGCGCGAGCGACGCGTTCACGTTGTGGATGCCGCCCTTGCGGAAGACGTGGTGGCCGAGGTTGCCGCGAAGGTCGGTGGGCTGGATGAAGCCGAACGCGGAGCGCGGCAGCATCTGCCGGGAGGTGTCCGGGTTGCCGATGGTGCGGCCAAGGATGCTCGGGTCGAGGATGTTGGGGCGGTCGTTGCCGGACCCGTCCACGTTGCCGAATCCGGGGCCATCGGAGCCCGACACAATATTAAACGGCAATCCGGTCTTGGCCAGCAGAACCGCCGAGAAGCTCCAGCCGCGCGCCACCCGGTAGGGCCCCGGAGTCAAGTACGACAGCCGCCACAAAAAGGCGTGGGACTGGTCGAACACGCTGGGACCCTTCAGGTCCTGCTGGATGAAAAACGCCGCTTGGGCGCGCCCCGCGCCGCCCTCTTCCCCGGCGGCAGTGTTGGTGTAGTTCCCGCCCAGGTCGATGGCCTTGCTGAACCAGTAGGCGGCGTCGAGGGAAATCCCGCGCCAGCTCGGCACGCCCACCGACACGCGCGCCGCATCGAAGTAGCCGCGCGACCCGTTGAGCACCTGGCGGACCTCGTAGTGCGTGGGATCGGGACGGCGCAGGTTGATGGTATCGATGGTCTGAGGAATACCCGGCGCCGGCCGGGCGCGGTTGCTGTGCCACAGGGCCAGCAGCTTGACCGAGCGACTTCCCACGTACCCGAGCTTGAGTTTCCAATTGGTGAGATGAAACGGCTCCCAACTGAAGTTGTACTGGTGTGAGTAAGGGGTGGCCAAGTCAGGAGAAATCAGGTAGATCGTGCTGCGGGCGTTCGGACCCAGATCAAGCCCGGCCAGCGGATCGGCCAGGTTCGGCGCCTGGATCTCGAACTTCAGGTTGTAAGGCGGGTTGAAGCGCGCCTGCTGGAACGTCACCGGGAAGATTTCGCCGTAATGCAGGCCGTAGGCCCCGTGCACCACGCCCCACTGTCCCGGCAAGCGCTGGGCAAATCCGAAGCGCAGTGCGACGTTGTTGCAGTTGCAACTGTAGGGGATGACCGCGCGGTGGGTGACCTCGGTCGGCTTGGTCACCGGCTGGTAGCGCAGGCCATAGTTGAGGGTGAGGCCGGAGTTGACGCGCCAGCTATCGCCCGCGAAGTATTGCATGTCCCAGTTACGGAAGCCGCGGTTCACGTCGCCCAGGGCGAAAGAAAGCCGGCTGGGGGCGCCCAGGCGGAGGTTGGTCAGCGCGTCCCGGCCGAAGTCGCTGCGGAATTGCAGCGTGCCGCCGCGGTGGCTGCTCGATTCGATGCCATTCACCTGTCGGCGCAGCAGGTCGAAGCCGGTGGCCCAGGCGTGGCGCCCGCGCACCTGGCGTATCTGCCCGGCATAGCGGAATAAGTTCTGGGTGCGGTCGATGGGGATATTCGAGTTGGGACCGAGATCGGTGATCACCTGGCCGATGGTCACCTGCGGGCCCACCGCGTTGGGCTCGGCCACCAGCAGCGACTGGAGCCGATCGAAGCCCGCGGAAAAATCGGTGACCGTTTCCGCCGACCAGGTGCGGTTCCAGGTGAGTC
>JACQDI010000191.1 GCA_016201195.1 Acidobacteriota bacterium
CGGGAGATTGAAGGGAAACTTAGATCTCTTGGCATAGACCCTGAGTACATCAACTACGAGGCAGACACCTGATGAGGTTGAGGTCGTTCCTTAATGCTCGGAATCATCCAGGCGCCTACGAGTGCCGGACCGTCGAGCTGCGACGCGCGCCGGGCCAGCCTTTTTCTCTCAGCCTCGGCAATTGAAAAACGAGAACTCCGGGACAGTAGCAGAGTTAGCGACAATAGCGATCCCATGACCTTTCGCCAGTTCAGGATCGACTTCGATTGGAACACCTCAGCGCGCACCTTCCGCGTTTTAAGCACGGACACTGTTCGCCTGACAAGCGTGCCAGTAATTCACTCGGCTATATTCGCCGCTCTTTTGAGCCGTAACGCCGATGACTTCCGGGCGCCAGTTCATCCGGACTTTCCACGCGTTACACTGCGATGGAGACTCGAAAAACCTGGGGCGGCGACGGCAGCTTCTCCGTTTCCGATGAACTGGCAAGCTCCTGTGTATTCGTATCCGGCTTGGATCAGGAGGCCGACGAGCGAGCCATCGATTGGTTCGCCTTTGCCGGAGGCTTCGACGTGCCTGTAGACAATGTCGCCCTGGCCAGGTTCCTCAGCGCCGCGCCAGCCGTGGTCTCATTGTCGTGGCCGACTCCTAACCTTCTCGATGAGGACAAGCAACGGATCGCCGAAATGGAGGTTTGCTTGGCGGCTGCCTTCTTCGAGAGCCTCTTCCCAGAGAGCGTCGGCAAACCCAACTAGCATCAGCAATTCCGTGTGGGGTGGGTGGTGGGATTCGAACCCACGGCCACTGGAACCACAATCCAGCGCTCTACCAAACTGAGCTACACCCACCGTGTGGTGTGTTTCTTCCAGGATACTACATCCGCAGCCGCCGCAGCCACTGCGTCGATAGCCGGCCAGCCGCCAGCCAGGCCATCGCTGCTATCTTGAGAACGGGAGGCAGACGTTGGCGCGACGGCGGATCTTTGTCGAAAGGCTGGGCGAGGACCGGGCCGTGCTGCGGGGCGAGCATGCTCACCATTTGTACCACGTGCTGCGGGTCCGGCCCGGGCAAGTCTTCGAGCTCAGTGATACCCGCCGGCTCTACCTGGGACGCGTGGCGGCGGCCAGCGCTTCGACCGTCGAGTTTGCGATCGAGCAGGAGCTGCCCGCCGGCCCGCCGCTACCTGAGGTGACCCTGCTCGTGGCGATCTTCAAGTTCGACCGGCTGGAGTGGCTGGTCGAAAAGGCCACCGAGCTGGGCGCGGCCCGCCTGGTTCCGATCGTCGCCGCGCGAACCGAGAAGGGGCTGGCGGCGGCCGCCCTCAAGCGCGCCGAGCGGTGGCGGCGGATCGCCTTCGAGGCCGCCCAGCAGTGCCGACGCCTCGCCCCTATGGACATTGCCGATCCCACCCCGCTCGACCAAGCCTTGACGCAAGCCCCCGGCTCCCGTCGCTGGATCCTGGACGAGCATCAGGACGCGCAGCCGCAGCGGCCGCTGCTCACGCCCGCCCGCGACGGGTCGGTACTGGCGGTGGGTCCCGAGGGTGGATGGACCGAGGCAGAGCGGCAGCGTGCCCTCCAGAACGGCTTCGCCCCGGTGTCGCTGGGTCCGCTGATCCTGCGGGTCGAGACGGCGGCATTGGCGGCGCTGGCCGTGCTCCTATATGTCAATGGCGATCGATCCGATCTAAAATAGAAGATTGCAGACCGCGGCTTACCTGTTCAATACCGCCGTCGTGGCCCTTGTCCTGGCCGGGCAGGTATACCTGTACTACCGGGCTCGCCCTCACCTGGGGCGGCTGGGGCGACTCTTGTTCGCAGCCTTCCAATGGGCTGCCGTGGCCGTGGCTTGGCTAAACGGCGAAGGATGGTTCTGGGGGCTGGCGACCCCGATCAACCGGACGATCTCGTTCGGCGCCGCCATCTGGATCTGCGGGTCGGTGGGCGCGGCGGTGCTTCTGGTCGCAGCGGAACGGCTGCCCTTCGATGCCGGGCGGCGGAAGGTGGTATCGGCGGCCGCCCTGGCGCCGTTCGGGCTGGCCGGGTATGGCACGCTGCTGGTACGCCGCAGCTTTGACCTGCGCGAAGCGAGCTTTCGCATTCCCGGCCTGCCGCCGGACCTGGAAGGAGTGCGCCTGGCGCTGTTGAGCGACATCCACCTGGGTCCCTATCTGAGCCTGCCCGAGCTTGACCGGGTGATCGCCATGGCTAACGAGGCCCGTCCTCACGTGACTCTGGTTACCGGCGACCTCATCACACGGTCGGGGGATCCGCTCGAAACCTGCCTGGCGCGCCTCACCACCCTGCGCGCGGAGGCCGGCGTGTTCGGCTGCCTGGGCAACCATGAGGTTTACGCCGACTGCGAAGACTTCACCGAAGTCCGATGGCGCGAACTGGGAATCGAGTTCCTGCGCTCCCGTCGCCGCCTGCTCCAGTTCGGCGGCGCCCGGCTCAACCTGGTGGGCGTCGATTACCAGCGCCAGCGGAAACCCTACCTGGTCGGGGCCGGGCAGTTGGTCGAGCCTGGCGCGGTCAACCTGCTGCTGTCTCACAACCCGGACGTTTTCCCCAGGGCGGCCGATTTGGGATATGATTTAGTAGTCGGCGGGCATACCCACGGCGGGCAGGTGACGGTGGAAATCCTGGAACAGAGCATGAATATCGGACGTTTCTTTACGCCTTACGTGGCCGGACTCTACCGCCGGGGCGCGGCCTCGCTCTACGTGAGCCGGGGCATCGGAACCATCAATCTGCCGATGCGGTTGGGCGCGAGACCGGAGGTTTCGCTGCTCCGGCTGTTCCGGGCTTGACATCCCAGTGCGCTACCTCATCCTCAGCGACATCCACTCCAATTGGGAGGCCCTGGAGGCGGTGCTGGCCGCCGCCCGTGGGCTCTATGAGCGAATCATCTGCCTGGGCGACCTGGTCGGCTATGGCGCCGATCCCAACCCGGTCGTCGATTGGGTGCGCGCCAACATCCCGGTAGTGATCCGCGGCAACCACGACAAGGCCTGCTCGGGCGTCGACAGCCTGGAATGGTTCAACGAAGCGGCTCGGGAAGCCGCTATGTGGACTCTCACGCGCCTGACCCCGGACAACCTGAAGTACCTGAACGCGCTCCCCAAAGGACCTTGGGAATCCGACGGGATGACCCTGGTGCACGGCTCGATCCTGGACGAGGACGAGTACGTGGTCTCGCCCCGCGACGCCTCCCAGGTGTTTCCCTATCTCGACGCCCGCCTGACCTTCTTCGGCCATACCCATATCCAGGGAGGCTTCGTGCTGGTCGAGGGCGAGCTGCAAATCGTCCGGCCCCAGCCCGCCAAAGGGCCGCAATACCTGGAGCTGGTGAACCACGAGAAGTACCTGCTGAATCCGGGATCGGTCGGCCAGCCCCGCGACGGCGACTGGCGCAGCGCCTTCCTGCTCTACGATTCCAACCTGCAGCGGATCATCTTCCACCGCATCGAGTACGACCTGCCGACAGCCCAGGGAAAAATCCGCGCCGCCGGATTGCCGGTGCATCTGGCGTCGAGGTTAGGCGTGGGAAGGTAGAAGATAGAGGGTCCACGGTCTATTCCTGAAAGACGATCTGCGAAATCACCAGATCC
>JACQDI010000192.1 GCA_016201195.1 Acidobacteriota bacterium
CTGATGCTGCCACGCCGACAGGGACTGATCGTCAGCACGGTGGCCTGGGAGCACAACAAGTATATAGGCAGCTTCTACGACGTAGCCAAGCACGCTATCGTGCGGATGATCTACGGCCTGGCGCGCGAACTGAAAAAGCACCACGTTGCCGCCATCGCCCTGGCGCCCGGGTTCATGCGCACTGAGCGCGTGCTGCGCGCCTGCCGCACCGACGAAGAGCATTGGCGGTCGGTTCCCCATCTCAACAAAACTGAATCGCCCGAATACAGCGGCCGCGCTGTCGCCATGCTGGCCGCGGATCCCAAGGTGCTGCGCAGGTCCGGGCGGGCCTATCGCGCCGGCGAGCTGGCCCGCGAATACGGCTTCCCCGACGTGGACGGCCGCCGCGTGCCTCCCTTCACAGTTCCCAAGTCGTTTGAGCAGATGATGGAGGATTGGGAGAAGAAGAAATGAGCATTCGCGCCCGCATCCGGGAGCGCTGGGGAAGTTCCGCGAGTGGGCGCGGGAGTTTTGGAGCAAAACCCGCCCCGGACCGGAGGCCCGCAGAGGGGCCGCCTGGGGCGCCGCGGCGGCAGCAACTGCGGCGGCGGTTTACGCCGGGACGATCATCCGCACCGGGCTGGGCGCTGCGCTGGATATCCTGCTCGGCCTGCTGTTGATCGCGCTGGGGATCCCGCTCGCTGGGGTTCTGGTTGCGGGCCTGCTATCCGTCATCAGGAAACTGCCTCGTTTCGTAACCGGCGTCGCCCTGGGCGCCATGGCCCTGATCAGTTTCTTGTGGCCGCTTCCGCTGGGGGTCATCATGGGAGCCGCTATCGTGCTGATCGAGGCCACTCTCGGCGCAACGGTTGCCACGTTTCTGCTGCGTGGGTTGCGAGGCGCCGCGCTTAGCAAGAGGATCGCCACCATCACGCTGTTCGTTCTGGCGCTGGCTGCCAACGCCGGACTCTACGCCTTCTTTCGCAACGACGGCACGACGGCCCGGTTGATCCGCGAGAAGCAGCCGAATGCGGCGATGCCGCCGCCGGCGCTTCGGGCGCCGAACCCGGCGGACCCCGGAAGCTACGGAGTCAAGACGCTGTTCTACGGCAGCGGGACCGATCGTCGCCGGCCGGAGTATGGGCCGTCGGTCGCCTTGCGAACGCCCACGGTGGACGCCTCGCTGATGCTCTCGGACTTGAAGGGCATCAAGAAAAAGATGCGCAGGGCATTCTGGGGCTTCGACGTGGACAAGCTGCCGTTGAACGGGCGGGCCTGGTATCCGCAGGGCGCCGGGCCGTTCCCGCTGGTTCTCATCGTCCACGGAAATCACCAGATGGAGGAGTTTTCCGATCCCGGCTACGCGTACCTGGGGGAGTTGCTGGCCAGCCGGGGGTTCATCCTGGTCTCGGTGGACGAAAACTTTCTCAATGCCAACTGGTACGCGGACCTCGGCAAGGAGAAATCGGCCCGGGGCTGGCTGCTGCTCGAACATCTCAAGCAGTGGCGAGAGTGGAACGGGCAGCCGGGCAATCCGTTCTACCGCAAGGTGGATCTCAAAAGAATCGCCCTGATGGGTCACTCGCGCGGAGGCGAAGCCGCGGCGACCGCGGCGCTGTTCAACAAGCTGTCCCACTATCCGGACGACGCGACGATGCAGTTCGGCTACGGGTTCTCGATCCAGTCCGTGGTGGCCATCGCTCCGGCGGACGGGCAATACAAGCCAGCCGGCCAGTGGCGAAATCTGGAGAACGTGAATTACCTGGTTTTGCAGGGCGGTCACGACGGCGACGTGTCCACGTTCGTCGGCAGCCGCCAATACGAACGGGTGCGTTTCACGGATGGGGGGCCGTGGTTCAAAGCGGAGATCTACATTTACCGGGCGAATCACGGACAGTTCAACACAGTGTGGGGGCGGACGGATTACCACCCTCCGACGAGCTGGTTCCTGAATCTCAAGCCGCTGATCAGCGGCGAAGACCAACGGCGGATCGCCAGGATTTACATCGCGGCGTTTCTGGAGGCCACCTTGCGCGGCCGGCGCGAGTACGTCCCGCTTTTTCGTGACCACCGGCGGATTGCCTCCTGGCTGCCGGAGACGCTCTACGTGAGCCGTTTTCAGGACCCACGGTACAAGCTGATCTGCAACTTCGAGGAAGACGTAGATGTGACGACGACCACGGCGCCAGGAGGCCATTTGCAGGGCGAGAACCTGACGGTCTGGCGCGAGCAGCGGATCCCGTTTCGACAAGGCGATCGGGAGCATAACGGCGTCTACCTCGGCTGGAACCGGACCCAGAGCAAGAACGAGACGGCGCCGGTGGCCACCTATTCGATCACCCTACCCGAGCGGGCGGCCGAGACGTGGAAACTGGGTGCGCGGTCGGTGCTCGAGTTGTCGCTGGCCGCTGCCGACGAGGACGCGCCTCTGCCGGGCAAAAAGGACAAAAGCAAGACCGAAGATTCCGACAAAGCTTCGAAGAAAGAAAGAGAGCCGGCGGACTTCACCGTCGAGCTGGAGGCGTCGAACGGCGCGCTGGCTCGGCTTCCGCTGAGTCGATTCGGATCCCTGGCGCCTCCGCTCCGGGTGCAGTTCACCAAGTGGCCTCCGATGGACAAGCGGGTTTACGAGAAGCCGGCTGAGCCCGTCTTTCAGACCTTCGAGCTTCCGCTGTCCGCTTTCGTCGCCGCGGCTCCGAGCTTCGATCCCGCCAAGCTCCGGACGGTCCGACTGCGGTTCGACCAGACCCCGATGAGCGTGATCGTTCTGAGCGAGGTCGGCTTCGGCA
>JACQDI010000165.1 GCA_016201195.1 Acidobacteriota bacterium
GGCAACTTCGCCCAGTACCGGCAACTGGCGGAGGCGACGTCGCTGCCACTCACCATCAGCGAGCGCATGGCTGGACGCATGCAGTTCCTGCAATTGCTCGAGGCTCGCGCGGCGAAGTACGTGATGTTCGACGTGTGCTGGTGCGGCGGGCTGAGCGAGGCGCGCAAGATCGCCACGATGGCCGAGGCCTACCAGTTGCCGATCGCCCCCCACACCGCCGGCGGACCGCTGTTGTTCTACGCCTCCACTCATCTCTCAACCGCCTCCACCAACGTCTGGATCCAAGAGAGCTGCCAGCGGTTCTACGAATCCGACTGGCCCAAGATGCTGGAGAACCCTCTGGTGCCCAAAAACGGCAGCATCAGCGCACCCGAGCTGCCGGGCTTTGGAATGCGGATCAAGCCGGAGGTCTGGAAACATCCGGCGGCGGTGGTCCAGACCACGCCTTAACAACGCGCCCTACGGCTGGCTGGGAGATCGCCAGGAAATAACCTGTGCATCGGCCAGGTCCGACGTGGGGTGGGCAGCCCTGCCTGCAAGCCGGCCGTCGAGCCGGCTTCGACCGGGACCTTTCACGCGGTGCAGATAAGTCGGCTTTCTCCATCTGCTGCCCCAGCACAATCCGGCGTCAACTGGTCCGGCTTTGTCCGCAAGCAGTGGTCTCCAAATTGCGAGAAAGGGCGGATTTAAGGAGGCACGCGCTATGCGAATCAGCACCCTAGGCGTTGTTCTGAGTCTGACTGTCGTTCTTGGCTGGGGCCAAGTGGGTCCCATGCCACAGATGGCCGTCGTCAACGGCGCCTCGTTCGATCCTGCGGGACCGATGGCGCCCGGCTCGTTCGCGACCATCTTTGGACAGGACCTCTGCGCCCAGACGGCCGCCGGCGAATGGATCGAGGCGGGCCGACTGCCCACTTCCCTGGGTGGTTGTATGGTGATGGTTGGCGGGACGCGGGCCATGCTGCATTTTGTTTCTCCCGCTCAGGTCAATTTCATCGTGCCCGACCGGGCGCAGGCGGGCATGGCCGACGTGATGGTGCACAACGGCCCACAAACGATGATGGGCTCGATGCAAATCGGGGCGGCGGGGCCGGGCGTGTTCACCTTGAACGGAATGGGAACAGGGGAAGGCGCCATGTTGCATGGAACCACGTGGCGCACCGGACCGTTCAGCGCGACCACCAACGGACAGCCGACGCCGGTTTCGATTTTCCTGACCGGCCTCAATCTTTCGGTCAAGCCGGTGGTGCTGGTGGGAGGTCTCTCGGTGGAAGTTACCTTCTGGGGGCTCGCCACGGGATACGCCGGATTGCAGCAGATCAACATCGTGCTGCCGCCGGGCTTGGCCGGCGTGGGGCGCGTTCCGGTGACCGTCGTGTCCGACGGTCAGACCAGCAACGCGACCTTTCTTCACATGCTGCCCACCACTGCCATGATGCAGGGGATGCCCGGCTTTGGCCCTGGCATGACTGTGCCCGAAAACACGCGGCGCGGGCGAGAGATGAGCTATATGGCGCTCAACCCGGCCAATAATACAGCGCTCGTCACCGATGAGAACGACGACGCGGTCCGGGTGATCGCGCTCGACTCGAAGAGTACCGTAGCCACCATCACTCTGCCGATGGGGTCCGAGGCGGATGCCATTGCGGTCAACGCGGCGGGCACGCTGGCGGCGGTGGCACTGGCCGCCAAGTCCTCGGTGGCCCTGATCGATCTGGCGCAGAACAAAGTCCTCTCCGTGGTCGGTACCGGCTACTACCCGAGCCATCTCGCCTTTGCTGGAACGAACCTGCTGGTAACCAATGCGGCCAGCGACTCCGTGTCGGTGATCGATGCCGGCGCCGGCATGGTGACCCGGACCATCGCCGTGGGTCACGGGCCCAGCGGCGTCGCCACCGCCGGTAACATAGCGGTGGTGGCAAACCTGCAATCCGGAACGGTGTCGCTGATCAACCTCGCCTCCTTCGCCGTGGCGACGGTCAAGCTGCCGCCAGGATCGCGGCCGCACGAGGTGGCCATTTGCACCGTGACCAACAAGGCGGTCATTGCCACGCCCATGTCCAATGGGGTCGTGCTGCTGAATCTGGCCAACAACCAGATCGCAACGGTGGATACCGGCGCGCTCAATGCGATGGGGCCGGGAGCCGTGGTCACCAACAACGGCCTCGCCTTCATCGCCAGCCAGATGACGGCGGAGGTGACCGTGGTCGATACGGTGGCGGGCAAGGTAGTCAAGACGTTCAGCGTCGATCCCGGCCCGCGGTCGTTGGCGGTGAATCCGGCGAAGAACCAGTTAGTCGTTCTCGCCGAGGGGACGGGTACGCTGGATGTGGTGGACTTGAACAGCTATGGAATCAAGGACCGTCTCAACGCCGGAGAAAC